>CAMGGF010000008.1 GCA_946055445.1 uncultured Ruminococcus sp.
TGTTTGACACACCCGAAACGCTGATTCGATTGGATATGTCCGAATTTATGGAGAAACATTCCGTTTCCCGTTTAATCGGCTCGCCGCCCGGCTATGTCGGCTATGATGAGGCGGGGCAGTTGACCGAAAAGGTCAGAAGAAAGCCCTATTCCATCATTTTGTTTGATGAAATCGAGAAAGCGCACCCCGATGTGCTGAATATTTTACTGCAAATTCTCGACGAGGGCAAAACCAACGATGCCCACGGCAGAACGGTAAACTTTGCCAACACGGTCATTATAATGACTTCGAACGCCGGTAGTGAACGCAAAACGGCGGCGGTTGGGTTCGGCAAAGCGGCAGGCGAAGTGAAGCGCGAAATGGCGGTAAAAGCCCTGCGCGAGTTCTTGCGCCCCGAATTTATCGGCAGAGTTGACGAAATTGTTGTCTTTAACGAACTGACCGAGGAAAATTATTGTGAAATTGCCGCACTGATGCTCGGAGAATTGAAAACGGCCTTGCTTGATAAAGGCATTCAATTTGCGTATGCGCCCGATGTACCGCAATTCTTGGTCGGGAAAATGGACGGCAATGTGCGCGGCGCGAGAGATTTGCGCAATGTCATTCGCCGCAATGCGGAAGATAAAATTTCCGCGTATTTGGTTGAGCATTGTGACGAGCCGATTGGCGCGGTGCACCTTGTGTGCGGCGACGGGGCGTTACAACTTACGGTTTCGTAATATCGGTAAAATATGTTTTTGCACGGATTTTCGGTTCGAAAATCCGTGCTTTTTTCTTGTGATTTCCCGTATTTTCCACGCTTTTTGCGGTTGTGTCCCTGTTTTACACAAAAAGTGGTAAAAAATCACAAATAATGCTTTACGCGCCACGAAAATTGTGCTAAAATATAACTCAAAGAGCAAAACACAAAAAGGACAGGTGCGTAATGGAACTGGAAAAAGTGACAGATTTGTCGTATACGGAAAGAACAATCCTCGCCGAATTTCGTTTGTGTTCCGAAACAGATAAAGCGGAAATCCGAGCACAAATGCAAACTCTGCTTGCAGAAAATGATTTGAAAAGCAAGCAAACCGTGATGGCTGAAAAAGAAATTACAAAATAAACAGGGGGCAAAGCGCGCAATTTCAATCGGAAGAAACATACAACGAAAGATTGTTTTCTTTGTCGCAAACGCCCAAATATACCTCTTTTGCGTTGTGAAAGCCTTGCTTTTCCAACTGTTTTTGCAACCAAGTTACATCTAACCCTAACTTGTGCAAGTTACCGTCTAAAATGCGGCCGTCCATAATGACTTCCGTGTAAACATATTCCTGCTGCGGTGTCAATGACATATCTTTCGGCGTGGCGGGGCGGCCTGTGCTGACGGGTAAAATCGTCAGCGTGCCGTTATATTCAAAAACCGCCGTTTGAATATCGTCTAAATTGAAATAGCCTGCGTTGCGGCACAGTACCATGAACTCGCTCAAATCCATTTTGGCTTTTTTCATATTTTTACGGTTTAACTTGCCGTTGTCCATAATGATTGTCGGCGTGCCGTTGATGAATTTTCGCGTTTTCGGAAAGTTGGTTATAATCGTGCTTAAAAGAACAGAAGTTCCCCCGTAAATGATGATTGCAATCAGCGGCTTCCACGGCTGTTCCAGTTCCGTGGCAAGTTCAGCGGCAATAGAGCCAATGGTAATGCCGGTAATATAATCAAAAAAATCCAGTTGTGCCATTTGCTTGTGTCCCATAATCTTGGTAATGATAAACAGCGCAACCACCGATAAGAGTGAAGTTAAAATGACTTTTAGAATATCCATCGTAATCCCTCCGAAATTTCGTTAATAGTATGGCGAAAAATGAAAGGAATACCCAAAAAAATAAAACAGCCTTGTGCGTTTGCGACGCGCAGGGCTGTTTTTCCAATCTATGCATTTTTTGCTAAAAATCAGTCGCCTTGCCGCACGGCGTCTGCTTTTGTTTTGTGCACCGTGCCGAACGGGTGTTTCACAGGCGCGTAAACCGAAAATAATTTTAAGGGTGTATTGCCGGTGTTTCGCAAATTGTGGCGTGTGCCGGCAGGCACAAACACAGCGTCACCGGGCAGAACACTGCGGCGTTCCACGCATTCGTCTATCCCGAATTGTACTGTACCGCGTCCCTCGGCGATATACAACAGTTGGTCGGTGCACGGGTGCGTTTCCGCGCCGATGTCCTCACCGGCATTTAGACACATCAGCGTAACCTGTAAATGTTCTCCCGTCCAAAACGCCGTGCGGAATGTGCGGTTGTGCAAGGTTTCTCTGCATAACGGCAGTACGCACGCCTGTTTGCCGAAGTCACGCGTACCGCCGCAGTCAAAGAGAGGCTGCTGTTTGTTTGGATTGAACTGCATAGCGAAAATCCTTTCGTTTTTTACCGTATACTATGCAAAAAGGATTTTCAGCGTGCAAAACATAATTTACCGTTTTTCTCCAATCAATGCAGTACATCGAATTATATCTTATACAATTCTCAGCAATGCTCTCGCACGAACAATTCAATATCCGCCGCTTCACAGCCGCCGACGCGCCGCGCAACTTCCCGCCCGTTTTTCACAAGCACCAGCGTCGGAATGGAAAGCACGCCGTACAACTGCGCGAGTTCTCCGTTTTCGTCTACATTGATTTGCCCGACTTTTACAAGGTCTGTATTGGCTTCAAAATGCTCTAATTCGGGGTGCAACATTTGGCACGGGCCGCACCAATCTGCGTAAAAGTCCAATAACACAGGCTTTTCGCTGTTTGAAACCTCTGCCTGAAAATTGTTTAAAGAAATGTTGACAATCGCCATTTTTGTTTCTCCTTTCAAAACTAAAACTTATTATAGGCTTTTTGCCAGTAAAAATGCACGCTGCAGTATTTCGTGCGAAACGGGGGCGTCATCGGTATGCTCTGCGAGCACCGTACCGACAATTTCCGTGTTCATCACCGAAAAAGCGCGGCGGGTTTGCGCCTCAATCACAGTTTTTGCCTCTTTCCCGTCATCGCCCGCTGACAACAGCAAAACCGCTTTTTTCGGCTTTCCAATCGGTTTTAAAATTCCACGGCGAAACCGCGCGTTGTAAAATCGCTGAAATCGGTCGAACAATGCTTTTAACGGCGCGGGGTAGGAGAGCAGGTATACAGGACTTGCCACCACCACCAAATCCGCGTCAAAATACTGTTCCATAAATGCGTCCAAATCCTTTTTGGAACACCCCTCGGATGCCTTACAGTATCCGCAATCGTTGCAGGGCTTCGGCATTAAATCAAACAGCCGCACGATTTCGATTTCGTACTCTTTGGAAAGCCCTTGTAAAAACGCGCCGCAAAGTTGCGCGGTGTGGCTGTTTCTTTTGGGTGAGCCGAATAAAAACAATGCTTTCATTCTTCTAACAAACTGTCACAGAATTTGCAAACAGTTTTGCCTCCTTTTTCGTAAAACAGATGCGGCACATAGGGTTCGGTATTTGTGACGCAACGCGGGTTGCGGCAATGACGAACGTCTGCGTTGTGTATCGGGGCGGGGCTTAACCCTGTGCGCATATTGAGCATCGTAATAATCAGCGCCATACGCGCGTACATACCGTATTCCGCCTGTTCGAAATACTTTGCGCGCGGGTCTTCGTCTACTTCCACGGTAATTTCGTCTACGCGCGGCAGGGGGTGCAGAACCACCAAATCCGTTTTTGCCAAACGCATTTTTGCTTCGTCCAGCACATAAATGCCCTTTTGCGCTTCGTATTCTTCCTTGGATTTAAAGCGTTCTTGCTGAATACGCGTCATATACAGCACATCGAGTTCCCCGATGGATTTTTCCAAACTGTCCGAAAAACTGTACGCACAGCCGCTTTCCTCTAAAACATCCAGCATATACTGCGGCAGTTGCAGTTCGGGCGTAGAAATCAGCACAAAACGGTTGTTGCGATATTTCGACAGCGTTTTAATCAGCGAATGTACCGTTCTGCCGTTTTTCATATCACCGCAAAGCCCGACGGTCAAGCCGTCCAAAGTGCCTTTTTCAAACGAAAGCGTAACCACATCGGTCAAAGTTTGTGTCGGGTGCAAATGCCCGCCGTCGCCCGCGTTGATAATCGGACTTTTGGAATAGAGAGAAGCCGCAAGCGCCGAACCTTCCACGGGGTTGCGCATCACAATTAAATCCGCATACCCGCTGACCACGCGCACGGTGTCTTTTAAACTTTCACCTTTGGCGACCGAGGCGTTTGAAGGGTTGTCAAACCCGATAATCTGCCCGCCCAAACGCAGCATAGCGGTTTGAAAGGACATTTGCGTGCGGGTGGACGGCTCGTAAAAGAGTGTCGCCATCACTTTGCCGTGGCACGCGTCCGTGAAAATGGAAGGGTGCGCCTTTATCATCTGCGCCAAGCGGATAATTTCCTGTAAATCATTTTTAGAAATATCCTCTAAATCAATCAGGTTGTGTGTTTGCATATCCATCACTCCGTTTAAGTAGTATTCTAACAATTTCCGCCGAAAAATGCAATCCTTTACGGCAAGTTTCAAAGAAAAAGCGGTGTGCCGAAAAATCGGCACACCGTTATTCAAACCGTTTTTTTACGCGCATATCTTCCCCGTAAAAGTAACGGATTTCATAGCAACCCAAAATACGCGATACCACACGGTTTGTGTATTTTTTCTCTAATTCTTCAAAGGATAGATTGGTGTTGATAACCGTTGGTTTTCCGCTGAGCAACCGCGTGTTTACGATATTGTAAAACGCCGCGGTCACAAAACCCGTGGTAAATTCCGTGCCGAGGTCGTCTAAAATCAGCAAATCGCAGTCCAACAGCATTTCCTCAGTATCGGCGGTATCGGTTTTGCCGAAATGTTCTTTTTCGAGTTTCGAAAACAGGTTTTGCGCCGAACCGTACACCACGCCGTAGCCTTTTTCGATTGCCGCCGCACCGATTGCCAAGGATAAATGCGTTTTTCCGAGCCCCGTGTTGCCGAAGAATAACAGGCTCGGCGCGTCAAGCGAAAAGGTTTCGGCATACCGCTTGCTAAACGCAAAAACTTCTTCCATTTTTTTACGCGGCACAACGCCGTTTGCGTCGGAGGTATTCGCATAATGCGAGAGGGAAAAACTGTCAAACGAGCAAAGTTTCAACGGTGTTTGTTCGGCCAGTTCGCCGTACGCCAAATCCCGCAAAAGTTTTTGGTAGCAGGCACATTCTTTGCCGTCTGCCGCGCCGGTGTCGGCGCAAATGTCGCAAGTATAATGCGGTTGTAAATAATCCGCAGGAAACCCGTTCTGCAAAAGCAGTTCTTTGCGCTTTGCCTGCAATTCCAAATTATATTTTGCCAATGTATTGATAATTTCCACAGCATCTTTGCCTGCGCCGACCGCTTTTACGGCGGCAAGACCGGTTTTTGCCATTTCGCTTTCAATTTCCGAAATCTGCGGGCATTTTTCCAAAACCTGTGCTTTGTGCCGTGCCGCTTCTTCTTCGGCTTGTTTACGCCGTGCCTGTAATTCGGCGGCGGCGCGTGCGTAAATTCGTTTTGTGTATCCCATATATATTCAGCCTTTATGCGTTATTTTCGCCTAAAATTCGTTGCAATGCGTCGTCCAAATCGTAGGAACGGCTTGCTTGTTTATCGCTCTGCTTGGCGGCGGATTTTTGCGCTTTTTGCGCATCGGCACCGTCCGCTGTTTGAATACCGTCATTGTGCCAATTTTTAAGAATTTTATCCATATATGCAAAGGAAAGTTTCCCCGTGCGTTCCACGGTTTCCTCGTAGGCTTTGAGCAAAAGTTCCATCGGCATACCCATTCCCGTCCACGCAAGCAGATAGTCGCTTTGCCTTTGCGTGGGGCGGGGGTTGGAAATGCCCGTTGCCGCCCGAAATTCCGCAAACAGACGGTTTACCTGCGTATCGTTTTGGATATATTCGTTTGCCGCGTCTAATGTGTTAATCTCACGCTGTGCCCAAATTTTGCCGACGCGTAAGATGTTCGCCGTAGCCCCTCTGCCGTGTTCCGACAAATACTGCACCAGCGTTAAAATGATTTCCTTTTGTAAGCCGTATGTATCAAACAGCGTCAGCAGGGTGGTTTGCATATCTAACCCAATGGTGCGCCCCAAAATACATTGTGCTTCCGAAAAAAGACTGCGCACGGTTTTGTCCTCGCGTATGCGCGCCGCAATTTGTTCCATCGTCGGCTTCGGAAAGTCCGTCGTGCTCAGGGAGAATGTTGTTTCTTTTGCCGCCGGTACGGCTTTTTCCTCTGCGGCGGTTTGCGCTTTCGGCGCTTGTGCGGCTTTCGGCACATATTTCACATTGCCTGCGTCATCGGTAAACAGCAAAACGCCCTTTTGCACCCAAAAATCCAGCGATTGCAGAACCGCATCTGCCGACAACCCCAATTTTTCCGAAATTTCGCTGACGGAAACAGCCCCGCTTGGATTTCTGAAAATCAAAAGCAGAGCCTTAACGCTGTTGCCGGGAGCCTCGGCAAGATATGTGTCGGCAACGCTTGCAGGTATGGCAAACATTGCGCTGTAACAATCGGGATTGCATTTATACATCGGGAGAAAGAGCCTTTCTTACAGTTTTTGATTACAAAAGCCGTTCAAACAGCATTTTTCGCAGTATGCTTTTCGCGCTGTGCAAACCGCGCGGCCGTGCAAAACAGCACGGTGGCAAAAGTCATTGCTTTCCTCGGGCGGAAGGAGTTTTTTGAGCGCAAATTCCACTTTCACAGGGTCTTTCGTCGAAACAAGCCCCAAACGGTTTGCAATGCGAATTAAATGTGTATCGCAAACCACGGCAGGCTGTTTGTAGACATCGCCCATAATCAAATTGGCGGTTTTTCTGCCCACACCTTGCAAAGAGGTCAAGTCCTCAATGGTGTTCGGCACTTTGCCGCCGAAATCCGATTTGATTTTTTGCGCCATAGCAATAATATCCCGCGCTTTCCCATGATAAAACCCACAGGAATGAATGATTGCTTCAATATCTTGCACATCGGCATTGCAGTAATCGTCCAAAGTCGGGTATTTCTCGAACAGCGCGGGGGTAACTAAATTGACGCGTGCGTCTGTGCATTGCGCCGAAAGGCGCGTAGCAATGAGCAATTCCAACGGATTGGAGGCTGTCAGCGAACACAGCGCGTCGGGATATTCTGTTTTGAGCGCGTCAACACTTGCACGCGCGAGTTCTTTCTTTGTCATACTTGTTCCGGATACTCCATATCACGAGGCAGGTCTAAAAGGAAGTCTGCCGACACATTAAAATAACGGCAAAGCGCCATAATATCACGAAGCGAAGGCTCAGATGCCCCCGTTTCCAAAAACGAAATCTTGCGTTGCGTAACGCCGATGGCGTTGGCAAGGTCTGTTTGCGTCAGCGGCGGCAATTTTGCACATCTTAAATTTTTTAAATTCTTGCCGAAAGACATTGCACAAAACTCCCCTTAAAACCAACAAAATCGTATTGTTTTGTCGAAGTGCCTACTATTGTAACACAGAAAAAGGCCGGGTAGCAAGCATAAAAATTGTTCCGACAGTAAAATTTTGACTATGTTTTTTGTGCAAAATGAGATTCATACCATATTTGGTATTTTTGAATCGTAATTCGCCGAAAAAGCACTATTTTCTATTGTAAACAGCGGCAAAGTTTGCTATACTGATATATATAAAATCGTTTGTTTTGTAAGGAGGGCATATATGAATCGTAGTTTTGCGCGAAAAACACTGTGTATTGTGGCAGTGCTTGCAGTGCTTTTCAGCCTGTTTGCCGTTCCCGCATCTGCCGAAGCGGGCGCGGTTGTGCCGGCGTACACGGCGCTGAAAAATCCGACAGGGGAGTTGATTGCGGTTTCCAAATACGGGGACACCGAGAACTTCCCCGAACAGTCTTTGGAGGCTCTGCTTGCCGCATCGGATGCGGGCGCGGATATGGTGTATGTTACCGTTCGTAAAACCGCAGACGGCTGTGTGGTATTGCTGGCGGATGAAAATTTGTCCAGAATGTGTGTGGACAGTTTGGGTAATGTCGTCGAAAAGAATGTTTCCGAAGTCGGTTACCACGAACTATCCGAATACCATTTGCGAAACAGCACGGGCAGTCTGCACGAAAAGATTACCGACAGCACGGTGCCCACTTTAATCGATGCCGCAAAAGCCCTTTCCGGCAGAGCGCTTTTGCTTGTGGACGGCGCTTGGGCGTTTCGCGATGAAATCTATGATGCGTTAAGCCGAGAAAACCTCTTAAACAGCGTGGTGTTCCTTGCAAACGGCGAGAAGAAAGAGGTTAAAAACTGGATTGCCGAAAAGCCGACCATGCCGTTGGTGCTTTCTTCCTATCACGGCCATGTGGTGTTCAGCGCAAAATCCGTAATTTCCAAAACCTTGAGTGGCGGTGCGATTGGCACATTGCTGTCCACTTCCAACCAGTACGGCGTGCTGTTCGGCAATCGTGTGCTGAAAGAGTTTACAGACAAGGGCAGAGCCGCAATAGATATGACCGACCCTGCGCTTTGCGGCAAACGCGAGGATAACGCGATTGGCTGGAATGATGTGACCGCACGCGGATACAGCATTGTCATTACGAACAATATTACGGAACTGTGCGAATACCGCGCGCGTGTGGCGTTGCAAAAAGAACGCCTTTCCGACGCGTTGGATGCGGCGCAGGCGGTGGATGTTACACTGTGCAGTACGCAGTCCGCAAACGCATTGAAAACGGCAATCAGTGAAGGCAAAGCGGCATTGACCGCGCCCGCTTCCGAAAGCAGTTTGTTGGCGGCGAAGTATAAATTGCACACGGCGGTGGAAGGCTTAACCAATCTTCCCTCAGGCGGCGAAAAAACCGGCGCAACGGTGACGCCGGGCAAAATCGCTACGGTTGTATTGGTGGTTGTCGCGTTGATTGTGTTGGAAATTGTGTTGGAAACCGCGCGCCGCAAAAAGAATAGAAAACGCAAACAACAGCGTGCCGCACGCCGCGCGCAAAATACTGCGGAGGGGCAAAACCGACCAAATTTGTAAAATTGTTTATTGCAAACCGATGCAGTTTCTGCTATGATGAGAATATACGAATATAAATAAGGGAGTGTGATTTCCTTGGAAAAACAGGCAAAATCCGCAATGAAACTGAATTACGGCAAAACCATATTGACGGGGTTCGGTTTCCTTGCAACCTCGATTGCGTGGGCAATTTATGACCCGTACATTACCAAAATTCTGAACCATCTGTTAAACGCTTCCGCAACAATCACCGCTTGGAGCGCCGCATTGGTCGAGCGTTTTCCGACATTGGTGCGTTTTGCTGAGGCGCAGGGCGAATCCGTTACGCTGGAAGGCGGCGGCTTTACGCTGGTTCCGTTGTTTATCGGTATCATTATGACCTTTGACAACATTTTCGGCGTGATTTTCCAGCCGACATTCGGCAAACTTTCGGACAACTGCCACTCCAAACTCGGCAAGCGCCGCCCGTTTATTGTGTTCGGCGCGCCGATTTCCGCAGTGCTGTTCTTCTTGATTCCGATTGCCGCGGTGCGTGTGGGCTCATTGCCGATGACGATGTGCTTCATTATTTTGTTTGTCTTTGTGATGTCCCTGTGGCGTGCACCCGTTGTGGCGCTGATGCCCGATTTAACCCCGCCGGAACTTCGTTCCGAAGGCAACGCAGTCATCAATTTGATGGGCGGCCTCGGCGGTTTGGTCGGCATGGTTGCGGGTACGATTGTTACCATGATTTACAAAGCCCGCGGCGTAGCCATTACTGCTGAAAATGAAGAGCAGATTTATCCGTATGTATTCTTAATCGGCGCAGTTGTAATGATTGCGGGTATGCTTGTCTTGCTGTTCTTCGTCAAAGAGCAGGATTCACGCATTGAGGTCAAGGCACAGCGCAATCAGGCATCGCAGGAGAAAAGCGATAAAGCGGCGGCAAAAGCGCAGAAAAAAGCAGAACGCGCGGCGGCGAAAGCCTCGCTTTCTTCGGGCGAGCGCAAGAGTTTGGTTTTTATGCTGATGGGCTTGTTTTTCCTGTTCTGCGGCACAAATGCAATTCAAACCTATTTCTCGCTGTTCGCGGCGGAAATTCTCGGGAAAACCACTTCCCAAGCCACCATTATGATGGCGGTGTTTGCGATTTGTTCTGCGATTGCGGCTTTGCCCGCAGGCAAGTGCGGTAAAAAATTCGGCAGAAAGAAAACCATCCTCGCAGGTCTTGTTGTTTTTATGATTGTGTTCGCTTTGTATGTGGCAACAAGAAGTTTTGCGTTGATTTGGGTAGCGCTTATCCTCGGTGGTGCGGCAAATATGTTCATCACCGTCAATACGCTTCCGCTTGTTTTGGAAATCGGCGGTCTGGATAAGGTTGGTACGTTTACAGGGTATTATTATACCGCAACCTTTTCCGCGCAGATCGCTTCTCCGATTTTGTACGGTGTAATCCGTATGCTTTCCGGTACATATATGTCTTTGTTCTGGTATGCGCCTGTGGTCTTTGTGCTGTCTATTCTCTGCATTTTGGTTGTGAAGCACGGCGAGGCCATTCCGCAGGAGATTATCGACAAAGTTGAAGAAGAAAACGCGGACTGATTGAAACAAATATGCAAAAACCCGTAATGCAGATGCATTACGGGTTTTTTAGTGTCATTTTATTTGACTCTGCGCAGGGCAACCGAAACACCTTTGCCGACTGCCGAACCGAGCACCGCACAAACCAACAGTTCAATCGGTGCATTTAAGCCCGCCGCAATGGCAATGACGGTTTTGAGCATTGTGTCCACACCGCCGAGGGATGCCGCCTGTTCGGGCGTAAAGGTAACGCCGAAGAACAATAGCGCGAGCGCCCCCAAAAAGAACAGCGTGTTCAACAGCGAACCGGAAATACCGGCAACCAAATAACTCCAACTGCCTTTTTTGTCGCGAGGGGTGAGGACTTTGAACAGAAGTCCGCACAAAAAGCCTGCAAGCACGCGGGTAACAACGCATACCAAAAAAGTACGCACAATACTTTGCGAAACAAGTATGGCACCTAAGGGACTGCCCATGAAACATTGCACAAAACTTGTAACGCCGAATACACCGCCCAACAAAGCGCCGACAGCCGGTCCGCAGGTAACTGCGCCGATGATTACGGGAACCATAATCAGCGTCAGTTCCAAAGGCCCTACGCGTAGGTAACCGATGGGGGTGAGCGCCATAACCACGACAATCGCCGCGAGCATAGCGGTTTCGACGAGCAGAACGGTTTTTTGTCTGCGCGTCTTTGGGGTTTTTGCGTTTGACATATTTATTTCCTCCTTGCTGCTGCTCACCGAATACGGGATGCAGCGCAAAATTTGACGAAATAAGAAAGGATTATTGATTTTTATCGTAGATTTTCTTTAAGCCCTTTAAAACCAAGTGGCTGTCATAGACAATTTCGTGACTGCAAACCGGTGCAATAAATGCGGAAAGTCCGCCGGTTGCCAAAACGGTTTTCGGCGCGCCGAGTTCTTCGGTAAATCGGTCTAAAAGACCGTCAATCATCGCCGCTGTGCCTAAAATTACGCCGCTTTGCATACTTTCAATAGAGTTTGTCCCGCAAGCCTTTTTCGGCGGTTCTAAACTGATTGTCGGAAGCAGTGAACTGGTATCCGTCAGCGCTTTTAAGGAAATGGCAACACCGGGTGCAATCATACAGCCTCGAAACCCTTTTTCGTCTACAGCATAGATTTTGGTCGCCGTGCCGAGGTCTACTACAAAAGCGGGCAGGGGATAACTTGCCGCCGCGCCGACACCGCCTGCCGCGAGGTCTGCACCCAACTGTGCAGGATTATCGATTAAAATATTCAACCCCGTTTTCACACCGGGGGAAAGCACCAAAACCTTTTTCTGTGTTAGGCGTTCAATGGCAAACTTTACTGCGGCTGTAATTTCAGGGACAACCGAACTGATGATGGTACCGCTGATTTCAGCCGGTGCAATGCGGTGCATTTGGAATAACTGAAAAAAATCCACGGCAAATTGGTCTTCGGTTCTTTGCCGTTCCGTTGCCAACCGCACGCTCATTTGCAGTGTGTCGCCTTGAAACAACCCGAGATTTATATTGGTATTCCCTATATCAATCGTTAATATCATCAGAAGCCCTCCCGTTTTTTGCCGCGCCCATTGTACCATAAACCCGAAAAAAAAACAAGTCGAAAAGTGTGCAAAAAAACAAGCGGCTTTTCAAAAAAGCCGCTTGTATGTATTTTGTAGGTTAGGACTTAAATATGCCTTATTTCTGTTTTTTCTTGGTCAAAACAAGCGCAACGCCTGCAACCGCTGCAACTGCCGCAACAGAAAGGATTGCGGTGTCGCCGGTCGGTTCTTTACCTTCGTAAGCATCCGGATTGGTGGTGCTGCCGTTATTGCCTTTGCCGCCTTCGTCGTTACCGCCGCCGAACAACCCGGTGATTGCATCAACAATACCGCCCAGGAAGCCGCCGATACCGCCGCTGTTGCCGCTTTCGGAAGTGCCTTCTTCTGCATCAAGTTGACTAATAATTTCATCGTATACATTCTGCGGAATGGCACCCTGTTCATACAGAGCGTCAACAACAGATTTGAGTTGGTCAGCCGGAATACCCATATCTTTCAGTCTTTTAATGACTTCCGCCGCCGCTGCTGTAACTTGGCTGTCATCAACATCAGGTACGGGAGTGGAGGAGGGCTCTTCTGCCGCTTCCAAAGCCGCCATCAAATTTTGATAGGACACATAGTCCATTTTATCGGTTGCATACATTTCATCAAAAGCCGCAGCAATTTCCTCTTTTGAAAAGCCCTGACTCAACATCAAGTCTACCATTGTTTCTGCCGCTTCGGGCGAGAGGTTTTCAATCTTAGGCATAGAAGGTTCGGAAGTGCCGGTGCCGCCGGTAGTGTCCGTGCCGCCGCCGATGCCGCCGATGACATCACCGATGATATCACCGATGGAACCGATAACGCCGTCGATGTCAGGCAACGAAGTATCGGAAGGCAGGAAACCGCCGATAACACCCTTAATTGTTTCCGCAATAGTGGCGAAATCAAAGCCGCCTGCCGCCGCAGTTGTTGTTGCAGCAAAACTGGGTACGCACAGCGAAAACGCCATGACAAGCGCTACAATAACCGCAAGTACTTTTTTCATAAGTAAGTCCCTCTTTTTTTAGCATATTTGTACCATAGTTCATAGTACGGTAATAGTTTACAATAGAAATCCGATGTTGTCAAGGTAAAAACCGAAAAAAGTCAATATTTTTACAGTTTTATCGCCGTCGGCCTCTTGACCGTTTGCGTTTTTTTCGTTACAATACAAAAAATTCGATGATGCGAAAGGGTTTTCTTATGCGGGAGTCAAGGCAAAGGGTCTGTTTAT
Source organism: uncultured Ruminococcus sp. (assembly GCA_946055445.1). Taxonomy (GTDB): domain Bacteria; phylum Bacillota; class Clostridia; order Oscillospirales; family Acutalibacteraceae; genus Fimenecus. The sequence goes on from CAMGGF010000008.1 coordinate 13,365, forward strand.
ATATTTCTTTTGCGCTGTTGCTGTGCAGTTTTGCGGCGGGAATTGCGGAATTGTTCGGTGTTTCGGTTTGCTTTTTCGGTACGCCGTTGCACGGGTATCTTGCCTTACCGCTTTGCTTTTTTTCGGTGCTGTTTTGCATTTTGCTGTGTATGCGTGTGCAAAGAAGCGTCTCCGCGGACGGCGGCAAGACAGTGCAGGCGAAATTGCTTTGTGCGTTGCTCGGTATTCTTTGCGCGGTGTTTGTTTGTGTAACCGTTTCGGCGGCGGCACTGACCGCCACGCACGAGTCGGGACAGTGCATTTCCGAGGACAAAGCATATAAAATTTTTTACGAAACGGAATCCGAAGACGCGGAACCGATTGCACACCTGTACCGCCGACATTCCCCATTCTTAATGTCTTACTGCAATTCCGCAGTTTTGTACGGCTTTGCAGGGAATATTTCCGAAGTTGAGACGGAATGGGGCGAAACGGCGTGCACGCTGTATTATGTCGGGTATCCCGAAGAAGCAGAGTCCGTCGATGACCTGCAAACACTTACAAGAAAACTGTATTACACGCCGCGCGAGCGCGCGTGAGGAACAGCGGAAACAGAAACCAGGGAGAAGCGTTTTGTGAAGGCTTCTCCCTGGTTTTTAATCTTTGGATTTGTAGTACAGTTTGCAGTGGCAATACCCTTCAAAATCAGGGTCTGCAATCTGCTCGCGGAACTCTTTACACATACATTTGTTGTCCTCTGTTTTTTCCAAACGGCACGGGCAGTATCCGCCCTTTCGGCGCAAGCCCTCTTTTAACAGTTCCACCGTTTTTTTGTCTTCATTCAATCGCACAGCCATTGCACAACACTCCTTTATAAATATATATATATGCATAGCATATCCCCGATAAACGCAACCAATCATATCCACCCGAAAATTGCATAAAACAACAGGTTGAGCGCCCCGCACATCAGCAACACAAGTATCGGGTTTAATTTCCACTTTCGCAGGACGAAAAATGCGCCCGCAAACAGCAAAATACCGATATAGTTTGCGTTTTGCAGTGCGATTGTCTGTTCGTCGAACGCAACCAGACGCAAAATACGCAGACCCGCGCTGAAAATCAGCGCGACAACGGCGGGGCGTAAGATTTGCAACACATTTTGAAACGCTGTGTTTTTCTTGTATTTTCCGTACAGTACCGCCAAAGCGGAAACCAAGCATAAAGAGGGGGAAATACACCCCAAAGTCGCAACCGCCGCGCCGCCGATGCCTGCAATTTGCAGTCCCGTGAATGTTGCGGCATTCACGGCAATCGGACCGGGCGTCATTTCCGCAACGGTTACAAGATTTGTAAACGCCGATAAAGTCAGCCACCCGTATTTTTCCACCGCTTGACTTTGAATTAACGGAATTGCGGCATATCCGCCGCCCACCGAAAACAGCCCGACTTGCAAAAAGGCGAAAAACAACTGTAAATAAATCATTTTTCGCACCGCCTTTTGTGTGAAAGCGCTTCTTTCAGAATGCCAACGGCAAGGGATGCTAAAATAATATAGATGACATTCACGCCCAAAACAAATGCCGAAACAAAGGCGAGCAGTAAAACGGCGTAATGCAGCCATTCTTTGCTTTTCAGCACCGAAGTGCCAAGCCCCCACGCAACATCTAAAATAATCGCGGCAACGCCTGCCTGCATACCTTGCAGAACAAGGGCAACATAGCGATTTGCGGCAAATTTTTCATAAAAAAAGGAAATGACCGTCAAAATCACCATCGGCGGCAGAATCGTGCCGACAACCGCTGTGAGCATACCGAAAAAGCCCTGTACTTTCCAGCCGACCAAAATCGCGGCATTTACGGCAATTGCGCCCGGCGCGGATTGCGCCATAGCGGTAATGTCCAGCATTTCCTGCTCGTCAATCCAATGCAGTTCATCTACGAATTTGCGTTTCATAAAGTTGACAATCACAAACCCGCCGCCGAACGTGAAGGTGCTGATATACAGGGTTGAGATAAACAATTTGCAAAGTGTTTTTCCGTTTAACTTCAATGCAGATTTCCTTTCGCAAAAACAGAAAAGCCGCCAAACAAACAGGGTTCGGCGGCTTTTTAGTTTATCAGGTGTTTTTCATAACCACCATATCCACGCAGTCCCCGACATGTTCGCAGGCGTCTGCGCAATCTTCCATTTTTTCATAGATTTCACGCCACGAAACGATTTCAAGCACATCGTTTGTGTGGGTGCGGATTTTGCGCATCGCCTCTAAATACATCCCGTCGCATTCTTCTTCAAAATGATTCATTTCGACAATCATTTCGTGGAGTTTGGCGGGTTTTTTAAAGTTGCCGAATTCCGCAAGCATTTTTTTCATCAGCAAACAACTGTCAACCAATTTTTCCGCGAAGGCAACAGCCTCGGGCAATACAGCGGTAATTTGATAGGTGTAAAAGCACTGCAAAATTTCTTCAATACGGTCGGTCACATCGTCAATATTTTGGCTGATGAGCGCCAAATCCTCACGGTCAATCGGGGTGACGAAGGCTTTTGCCAGCGCGGCGGACATCTCATGCTTTTTCGTGTCGCCCGCGTGTTCGTAATGATGCATTTCTTTAAGCATGGCGGAAATGTTGTTAGCATCGTAGTTTTTCAAACATTCCACAAGGTAATTTGCCGCCGTGCAGGCGTCTTCCGAAGCGCTGACGAAATTGTCAAAATAAAAACGGTCTTGCTTGTTTTTCATTTTTTTATCCTTTCTTTTCACATCAGAACAGGTGAATAAAGAGTTTGGTCATCAAAAATCCAATCAGCCCGCAACCGGGGAAGGTGAGTACCCAAGTGAGCATCATTTCCTTGACAACGGAGAAGTTGATGGCAGAAATGCGCTTGACTGCCCCCACGCCCATAATGGCGGTGGTTTTTGCGTGCGTGGTCGAAACGGGAATGCCGAATACGGAACTGATAAGCAGGGAAATCGAAGCGGCAATATCTGCCGAAAACCCCTGATATTTCTCTAATTTTACCATATCCATACCAACGGATTTTATAATTTTTTTGCCGCCGATGGAAGTGCCTAAGCCCATCACAGCCGAGCACAAAAGCATCAGCCAAACAGGCATTTGTACTGCCGCGCCCGAACTTTGCCCGTTGATTAAAAACAGGCTCAAAAGGATAACGCCCATAAACTTTTGCCCGTCTTGCGCCCCGTGCATAAAACTCATACAAGCCGCACCGAAAATCTGTGCCCAACGAAACAGAACTTCGGTTTTGCGGCGTTCGGCATTGCGGAATATAAGCACAACGATTTTACAAACAATATAGCCCAACACAAAGCCGAGCACCACGGAAATCACAAGCCCGTACAGCACCTTTATCCATTCACTGCCGTTTACACCGCCCAAGCCGCCGTGCAACGCAATCGCACCGCCCGTAAGCCCTGCAATGAGCGCGTGGCTTTCGCTGGTGGGAATGCCGAATTTCCAAGCAAGCGTTGCCCACACCACAATGGCGAACAGCGCGCCGCTTAAAGCGACGATTGCCTCGTGTGAATTGTCACCGAAATCGACCATTTTCGTAATGGTTTCGGCAACCGTAGCGTTAAACATACTCATTAAGAATACGCCTAAAAAGTTGAACACCGCCGCCATCATAATGGCGCCTCTTGCAGACATGCACCGCGTAACCACACAGGTTGCAATGGCATTCGGTGCATCCGTCCAACCGTTGACAAGAATTACGCCGAGCGTTAAAAGCACGGCTAACGCTAACAATGGGTTGGCGGTGATTGCCTGCCAAAAATATTGGAATGTTAAATCCATACCGTCCCTCCGAAATGGCGTACCTGAATTTTAAGGAAAATCGCCCACGCACAGTCATTATAGTAAGATTCACGAACGGGGTCAAGCACTTGCCGCTAAATCTCCGAACATCCAATGGTTGACAAGCGT
>CAMGGF010000009.1 GCA_946055445.1 uncultured Ruminococcus sp.
CACGGTAATCCCTTTTGCCGCCAACACCTGCGCCGCACTTTTTGCAAATTCCGCAGAGTTGCGGCGCGAATCATACGCAATCACCACACGCTTTTCGCCAGTAAATTCCGCCGCAAGATACGCCGCAAGCCCCAAAGTCGCTTTGCCGACGGTGTATTTATTCATACGGTTCGGGCCCGCGCCCATTATGCCGCGCAAACCGCCCGTTCCGAATTGCAAATCTTTATAAAAACGGTCTTCGAGTTCTTTTTCATCGGTTATTTTCAAAAGTTCCTGCTTGGTTTCGTCATCAAACAAGAGCCATTCGTTTAATCTTTCCGTGTAAAGCATCAAAACACCTCACTTTATTTTCCCCTATTTTACTGCAATTCGGTGGCAAAATCAACAAAAAAATCGTATTTAATTTGGCTGCAAAATACCTACATTTATGGTATACTGTTACTACTTCATTCTTTCTCGGAGGGTATTATGGAAAAATTCAAATTACAACTGGAATACAAGGTCGGTAAAACCGTGTATTCGACCAATTTGTTTGAAACCGAGCATTTCAAAATTGCCTGCAAAGCGTTTTGTGACCATATCGTTTTAACACTGCACGCCGCAATGCCGCTGACCATTCAACGCCTTTCGGTAACCGTGCCCTATACTTTTATGCAAAAAGACCGTTTGTTTTTAAACGGCTACCAATCGTGGACGGACTGCCGCGAATACTTCATTGACGACAAGTCCCAAAGCCTCCCCGCATATGTGAAACCGTATGTACTGTCCACCTCTATGCGTTCCGCAGGTGACTACACATTCGTGGAGTATGACAGCAGACCCGGGCATTTCCACGGTTTTTCTTACGGATATATCCGCCGCGAAGAACACTTTGACCTGTTCGCCTCGCTGAACGAGCGCACGGGATACACGGTTTTCCGCTTCAACTGCCCCGAAAACACCGTCACGGTGGAAAAAGATTTGGAAGGTGTGGAATTCACGGGAGATTACGAAGTGCTGAACTTTGTGCATTTGAACGGGACGGAAAATGCGGTTTTTGACAAGTGGTTTTCACTGCTCGGTATTCCGAAAGCCACCGCGCCCGTCAAAAACGGCTATACCACTTGGTATAACTACTACCCGAACATCAATGACGGAATTGTCAACAAAGATTTAGAGGCGCTTTCCAAGGTGAATGCAGACATTGATATTTTCCAAATCGATGACGGGTTCCAAACCAATGTGGGCGACTGGCTTTCGGTTGACGCCAAAAAGTTCCCCTGCGGTATGAAAGTGATTGCGGATAAAATCCACAAAAAAGGTATGCAGGCAGGGCTTTGGCTCGCGCCGTTTGCCGCGCAGTATGTTTCCGAAGTGGCAAAAGCGCATCCGGATTGGATCATTCGCCATAAGAACGGTAAGCCGGTACGCTGCGGAATGAATTGGGGCGGATTTTACGCTTTGGACATTGAAAATCCCGATGTACGCGAACATATTCGGCATTTCTTTGACGTTGTACTCCACGATTGGGGCTATGACCTTGTAAAACTCGACTTTTTATATGCAGCCGCGATTATTCCGAATCACGGCAAAACCCGCGGACAGTTGATGTGCGAGGCAATGGACTTTTTGCGTGAATGCGTTGGGGAAAAACAAATTCTCGGTTGCGGTGTGCCGTTAATGCCCGCATTCGGCAAAGTGGACTACTGCCGCATTGGTGCGGATATGGGGCTTTCGTGGCACCGCAAAATCAAAAGTCACCGCGAAGATGTATCGACCATTCACGCGCTTGGGAACACGATTTTCCGCCGCCAGTTAGACGGCAGAGCGTTCCGCAACGACCCCGATGTATTTTTACTGCGTGAAAACAATATGCATTGCAGTTTTGAACAGCGTAAAATCATTGCAAAGGTCAACAAACTGTTCGGCAGTGTGCTGTTTACTTCCGATAATGTTGACGATTACAACCAATTACAGATGAACGCATTGTTAAAGACATTCCAAAAAGACGATATTGCGATTTTGCGCGCGGAATTTTCCGCAGAACAGCGCGACGCCGTGGAAATTACCTATACTGAAAACGGCGAACAGAAGGTTTTCCGTTTTGATTTAGAGAACGGAAAAGCACTGTCGGAGATGTAATACCGACAAACAGATATAAATACACCCCCGTTGAATAACGGGGGGTGTCTCAAAACTTTTCTTCTGTTAAGCCGTCCTTTCTTTCCGAAAACAATTCCCGTTCCCACCGAGCACCCAATCGAAATGCATATAGAAATAAATCTTCCTGTTCTGCCAAATTCAGTTCTGTTTGCAGCGAGCAATATGTTTGAAAATCTTGCAACTGTTTATTATCTAAATCCGAACACAGTTGCGTACGGATTCTCTCTTGTTGATTCAGCAAATTTGTATATGCCTTTTTTTCTGCACTGCAAGCATAACTGCGGTCTATCGGGCAAATATTACCATAGTAGAAATCCTTTAACACAGACATTCCGTTATTCTCCTTATTTTTATATCATTCTATCACAAATATTCTCGTTTTTTGTGTTAAAGGTCAGAATATAAAAATATATCTTTTACACAATCGTAAGGCGGGCGCAGAAGCCCGCCACTACGCAAAATTTCGGTGCGTGCGTAGGGATGATTCACTTGTCGCCCGTTTGAATTTGATGTTTTTACGGAACAACACTAAGGTTGTTCCCTACGTTTTACAGGGACGCTTGCGTGTTGCGCCTGTTTTGGTTCGGTATATATTACGGAACGGTCAAGGCCGTTCCCTACACGGCAGAGGGACATCAATGCCCTGCCGTTTCATACCGATGCACAGTGTATAAAAATCCGCGAACAGTCTTACTGCTCGCGGATTTTGTATTTTCTTTTATATTTCATTTTGTCGGAAATTCCACCGATATTTTTGCAAATCGACGAAGCCGTCGTCGCTGACTTCCACGCCCTCTTGCCGCAAGCGTATAATCTGCTCATTTTCCCCGCCGAACACAAAGGCGGCGGAAACCCTGCCCTGCCGATTGACAACGCGGTGGCATTTGATGGTTTCGGGGTCGGGATTTTGGTGCAGGGCATACCCGACCACACGCGAAAGACGCAGATTGCCCGCCAACAGCGCAACATCGCCGTAAGTGGCAACGCAGCCTTTCGGAATTTTTCGCACGATTTCGTAAATCTTTTCAAAAGTGTTCATCATACTCACCGCTTTTATTGTACTACACACGGCGGCAATTTACAAGTTTTCCACGCCGTTGCCGACGCGGTTGATTTTCGCCTTGGTTTCCACTTGGTATTGCACAGACGGCAAAACCGCTTTCCAATCCGTTATATTCGCCTTGTAATATCGCGGGTGCAACCGCAAAAACCGCATACCGAAGCAAAACGGGTCGGACTGCATTTGCACAAAGCAATAAGACAGATTTCGATTGAGCAAATCTGTGATATAAATTTCCGCCTGTTTCTGTGTTTCGGCAATAAAGGCTTTGTCTACGGTAAACGGGTTATCCGTTTTATTTTCGATGATATCCAAATGCAGTTTCACCGCTACCCGAAACGAAACGGAGCCGCTTTGCACCGTCGGTGTTATTTTTGTGTTGCACTTTTGAATGCGCAATACGGTTTCGGAAGCATACAATGCGTTTTTTACGGTAAACACGCCGCTTCTTGCCTCATCGCTCAACAGCAAAAGTGCGGTGATATTTTCATCGCGGAGTTCATAACGCAAACAGTCTTCTTGAAAAACCGCCGCAGATAGCATTTGAATTTTACTTTCCTCTTGTTCGCCGCCCACGCGCAAAATCGGCAATACCGCGTCAGCGGTGTCAGAGTCTAATTTATTGACCAAATTATACAGTTCACGGTTTACGATGTTGGAGTTAAAGCGTTCCGCTTGCAAAATATTCTCAATACTGTCCGCCGCCAACACGCTTTCCCCCATTTTTGCGCTTACAAGTTCTTCGGCGGTTGTATCGGACACGGCAACAAGCACCGTGGCGCGATTTTGCACATTGCGCACAAAGTAGTCGAGATAGCCGTGCAACCCCTGTTCTGCGGTTTCTCTGCCGAAGACAAGCAGGCGGTTTTGCGAAAGCAACGGCATTTTACCTACGGTTTCGGAAGCATTGGAAATGGCTTCGGCAATCGTTTTTCCCTCTACGGTCATAGAGTTTACAATGTCCCCCGGATTTGCGCCGCTGTTGGGGTTGCCCGTCATTTCCGTGTTGAGCGTTTGCAAAGTTACGCGCACGCCGCCGTCCTCGTTACGGTCTATGCCGATTGCCTGCACAATCAAACGGTTTTTGAGTTCTCCCGCAGAAAAATCACAGCCTGAAAACAGAGTACAAAGCAAGATAAGCGGCAGTACAAACTTTACAATGTTTCGCATTTGTCTTTTTCTCCTTTTTTACCTTTTGCCGCCCACAGCACAATCGCAGGCAACAGAACGGTAAATACCGCAAAAATGATGGTTCGCGTCCAAAGCCCGACCGTGTAAAAATACCCCGTAAAACTGCCGGCAAAGAAAATCTGCACCGCGGAAATCAAGATACCCGAAACGGCAATATAACGGTTTTTCCACGATGCGCGAAAGGATTTTTGCAAAAAGGCGGACACTAAATACAGCAAAAAACTGATTTTTACAAATGCGCTTAAAATCCAAATCCCCGTTAAGAGCACATCAAAGCGCTGAAACACGCTGATTTCGGACAACACGGCGACAGCGTGAATCGGGAACAACTGTGTCAATGCAAAATAGCCGAGTCCGCCGAACACAAAGAAAAACACGGTTAAACTGCTGAAAAGAAACGCGGCAATCCACGCCGCATACGCCTTTTTTGCGTTACCGCTGACGCGCGGCAGCATTGCGGCGAACATCACGATTTCCGCACTGCGCGTTGCCGCGCGCAAGCCTTCGGTAAGGCTCGGCATAACGCCGTCATAAAACATCGGGGAAAAATTCAAAAAATCAATTTTCTCTGCCATGGCGAACATAATAAACAAAAACGCCGCCGCAAACAGAGAAAGAGAAACGGCACCTGTTCTGCCGAGCGCCTCAATGCCCAACGATGCCGCATAGCAAGCCGCCGCAACACAAATGAGGATTAAAAATGCACTTTGCCGATTCGGGAAAATGACCGTACTGACAAACAGTTCCAATCGCGCCAGGGTTTCCAGTGCCACAGCCAAGAAATATACGGCGAGCAAAACGGAAATGCACTTGGAAAATGCGGGCGAACGGTAATAGGCTATATCTACCAAATCCTGCCCGGGAAATCGGTGCATTTGCACAAACAGCAGAACGGAAAACAGCAAAATGAGCAATACGGCAAACACAACAGACGGAAAATAGTCGCTGTTTTGCATTGTTTCAGCACCGAGCGTGGTATATGTCAAAAGCGTCAGCAATCTGGACAGCAATAAAACGGCAAACAACTGCCATACGCTGATTTTCGGGGTGTTTTGCATATCATTTCTCCAAACTTTGAATTTTCAGTTCGCGTTTGCCAAGCCGCGTCCAAGAAAGACGCACAAATAAATCGCGTATCAACGCCCCAATGTGCATCGGCGCAACGGGTGCGGTAAACGGTGTGCCGAAGGTTTTAACCGCGCACAGATTCGATAGCAAAACGCCGAAACCGAGTACAATGCCGTAAAAACCCGTCAAGCCGCCGATCACCATAAATGCAAAGCGCAAAATAGATACGGGATAATAAATTTTGGAAACGACAAACGAACTGATGGCGGTCATGGCCACAACAATCAGCATCGGCGCGGCGATAAGTCCTGCGGAAACCGCCGCGTCCCCGATAACGAGCGCGCCGACAATGCTGACCGCGTGCCCAACGGATTTGGGCATTCTAAGTCCCGCTTCGCGCACGATTTCATAAATAAAATGAATGAAAATCGCTTCGAGCATAACGGGAAACGGCGTAATGCTTTCCTGTATGGCGGTATCGTACAGCAGCGCCATCGGTAAGATTTCTTGATGAAAGGTACACACCGCCACATACAACCCCGGTAAAAACACGCTGACCGCGAAGGCGAGAAATTTTAAAAGCCGTATAAATGCGGAATAATACGGGCGGTGGTTGTAATCGTCCAAAGACTGAAAATTTTCCGAAAACAAATACGGCACAATCAAGGCGAACGGCGTACCGTCTACCAAAATGACTACCCTGCCCTCTGCCATTTCGGCACAGGCAATATCGGGGCGTTCCGTTGAACCAACCGAAGAAAACATGGAAGTCACTTCGGACTCCAAAAACGGCCGCAGATATCCCGCCCCCAACACAACATCCAATTCGGCTTTTTGGAGTCTGTCTTTTACTTCGGTTACGGTTTGGGCGCTTGCGCGGTCTGCGAAATAACAAACACAAACGCGCGTTTTACTGGTTACGCCCACCTCTTGTATTTCAAACCTTGCCACGGGAGAACGCACGCGGCGACGGATTAAGGCAACATTGTCTTTAAAACTTTCCACAAACGCTTCCCGTGCGCCGCGCTCCTGCACTTCTGTTTGCGCGTCCTCCACGGAACGCTTCGGGAAGCCCTGTACGCCGAAAGCCTCCCCGACAGATGCGCCGTCTATCAGCAATACCACCACACCGGACAGCACTTCGGTCACGGCGTCATCCAAGTTATAGATTTCTTTTTGGTCTATCCCCGAAGAAATTTGGTCGCGGATATACGCCATTTGCGCCGGGGCGTCTTTCGGCATTTTTTCGGCGGTCATTATGGGATTGACAACCTGCTGTGTGACAAGCAGATTGTCGCACATACCGTCATCCATAATCAAAAACGCCTTGTTTTCGCCGATGAAGGTTTGCTTATACAAAATATCAAAACTTGCGCCGAGTTTTTCTTTAAAATAGATAATATTTTTTTCTATATCCGTTTCAATCGGCGCGGGCGGCGCTTTCGGCGTGCTTTCGCGCTCGGTTACGCGCTCTATTTCGCTTTTCAGCCATTTTCGCATTCAAATCACCTGTAATATTGTGACCGTTTCTGCAAATGATATGCAGAAAGACGCATCGGGAGAAATACAAATGCTTATTACGCTTATCAGAACCGTTATTCTATACATTCTTGTATTGATTACCTTTCGCATACTCGGCAAACGGCAGGTCGGCGAGTTGCAACCCGCCGATTTGGTGATTACACTTTTGCTGTCGGAGATTTTGGTGATTCCGATGCAGGACACGCAAATTCCGCTGATAAACACGTTTATTCCCGTTCTGTTGCTGATTGGATTTGAAGTACTGATCTCGGTATTCAGCATCAAAAGCATTCGTCTGCGCACACTTTTACAGGGCAACTCCATTATTGTCATACGGGACGGAAAATTGGACCAAAAACAATTAAAACGCCTGCGGTTTACCGTTGACGATTTATTGGAGGCGCTTCGAAAGAAAGATATTTTCGATATTTCGGAAGTGCAGTACGCCATTGTAGAAACCGACGGCACATTGAGCGTTTTGCAAAAACCCGAAGCCCGCGCACCGAAAGCACAAGCACTTGCCGCCGCTGAGGAGGACAACGGCATTCCCTGTGTGGTGATCAGTGACGGGCATATTTTGGAGTCGGAATTTAAAGAATGCAATATGACACTGCAAAAACTGGAAGCCTTGTTACAGAAAAAGCACATAAAAAAAGAGCGTGTTTTACTGATGACGCTCGACAAAAAAGGAAATATGCATTTAATTGAAAGGGCGGAAGAAGAATGAAACGCATTGTTATTGCCGTGGTTTGCTTGATTTTGGCGGTGGGGATTTCGGTGTTCGGCTATCTGGATTTAACCCGTATTTCCGAAGCCATGCAAACGCAGGCAAGCGCGCTCATACAATCGGCATCTACGGAAAACACACAGGAAACCGCCGCGCAATTAGCGTGTTTTTTGGAGGATTACACACGCTATTCTACGCGGTTGGGCGCGTATGTGAACCACGGCGAACTCGATGACACCGAACTTTTGGTGCGAGGGCTTCAGGACAAATTCGAAAGCGGCAACACCGAAGAATTTACCGAGGATTTATATGAAATTCAATACCAGTTTGCACATTTAACAGGTTCGGAATCCCCGAAATTGCAAAATGTGTTTTAAAACCCGCCTTGCGCCGGATATGCACAAGGCGGGTTTGCCGTTTGAATTTACTTTTTCTCAAACTCCTGTTTTGCAAGGTAGGCGGCACCGAGCATACCGGCTTGATTTTTCATTGCCGCTTTTTTGATTTGCACTTCGCGGAAACTGTGCATCGGCCGCGCGTGAATACGGCGCGCAATTTCCGTAATGACATAATCTTCATTCATAATGCCGCCGCCGAGCACAATGCAAGGCGGATTGAAAATAAAAATCAAAGTCGTAAGCCCGCCGATGATTTCTTCAATCCAATTATCAATGACGGAATGAATGGTGACATTGTTGAAGTTTTCGGGCTCGAAAATTTCACGCCCCGTAAGCGTTTTTCCTGTCGCTTCGTGCACGGCATTTGCAAGCGCGCGGGTAGAAGCATACATTTCATAGCAACCGTTGTTGCCGCAAGTGCATTTTTTGCCGCCTGTATGGGTAACGATATGCCCAAATTCCCCTGCCGAGAAGTATTCTCCCGTATAAATCTTATTGTTCAGCCACAGCGCGCCGCCGACGCCCGTACCGTACGTTAAACACAGAAAATCGCTGTACCCCTGTGCCGCGCCGAAAACTGCCTCGGCGGTGGCGGCGGAATTGACATCGTTTTCCACCTTTACAGGCAAATTGTATTTCTTTTGAATGGTTTTTTTAATTTCAATCCCCGTGTAATTCGGAATGTTCTCGCTTGCAAAAATGATTTTGCCGAGTTCGCTGTTTACCTGCCCTGCCGTACTGATGCCGACGCAATCGACCTCGTCGGCATATTCGCCGACAATGGTCATAATTTTATGCATCAAATGCGGCCCGCCCAAATTTGCCTCGGTCGGCACTTCAAAAGACTGTGCAACGGTAAAATCTTCGTTGACCACGCCGTATTTTATTGCGGTTCCGCCGATATCAATGGCTAAAATTTTCATAGTAGGCTCTCCTTATTTTTCCGCTTTTTGGGCAAGTTCACACAGTTTTTTCAGCCGATAATTGACGCCGGAACGCGACATCGGCGGTTTCATTTCTTCCCCGATTTGCTGCAAAGAATAATCGGGATTTTGCAAACGCAACAGGGCAATTTGCCGATATTCTTTCGGCAATTCCGCAAAAAGTGCGGTGTTTTTCAGTTTTTCAATCAGTTCAATCTGTTGCACAGCCGCATTCACGGTTTTGTTGAGATTGGCGCTTTCAAAGTTTAAGCGGCGGTTTACATTGTTGCGAATGTCTTTATACACAATCACATCAATGAACTCCATCACAAAACGCGCCGCACCCATAATGCCTAAAAGATTTTGAATTTCCTCTGTCTTTTTAAAATACAGCACATATAAGCCGCCGCGACGCACCGATTTCGGTGAAAAATCATTGTTTTCCAAGAATTTTTTTAAGTCTAAACTCAAATTGTAATGCGGCACAACAAATTCCAAATGGTAGTTCTTTTCAGGCGAATTGACTGTACCGCATGCAAGAAATGCACCGCGCAAAAATGCGCCTACACAGCAGTCATCCGTAATATTTGCCCAATTCAAGCGCCGCACGCGCTCACTGCCGTTACAGCCGAATGCGGCGAGAATACGCAAACGGTCCTCGGCATTTTCCACCGAAACCTTATATTTTTTGACAGAGGGCTTTTGCGGCAAAACCTTGTGCAGACACAAACGCTCCGCCAAATAACTGTATTTTTCCGCAACCGCCTCATTTTCAGTGGAAATGGACAGTTCTTTACCCGAGAATGCGCGCCCAAACAGCATAAGCCCGTAACTTTCCGCTAAAAGACAGCACGGTTTTTCGGGCTGAATATGTAGCAATTCCTCTTTTAAATCGGACGAAAATGACATTTCGGTTACCTGTTCATATCACGGTGGAACACACTGCTGTACGCACCGTTTTCCAACAAATGTTTGTTAATTAACTCCGCAAACACGACGGAACGGTGTTTGCCGCCCGTACAGCCTACGGCGATGGTCAACTGGCTTTTGCCCTCGCTTCGATACAGCGGCAAAAGGTAGTCCAGCAAATCCAAAAGTTTCACTTTTAAGCCTTGCGCCTGGTCAAACTTTAATACAAATTTACGGACTTCTTCGTCAAGCCCCGTATGGCTTTTCAGTTCCGGCACATAAAACGGGTTCGGCAGACAACGGACATCGAAAACCAAATCCGCCTCTTTCGGCGCACCGTATTTAAAGCCAAACGAAATACAATAGACTTTCATTGCCTTGGAAGCATCGTCCATAAACAGATTTGCCACACGCTCTTTAAACTGCGAACTTTTCACCTGTGAAGTATCAATGATATAGTCGGCACGCTGGCGCGCGGGCAAAAGTAACTCGCGCTCTTTGGCAATCGCCTCGGCAATCGACGGAGAGTCATACATATCGGCAAGCGGATGTTTGCGGCGCGTTTCCTGATAACGGCGCATAATCACATCATTGTCCGCATCAATAAAGAGAATTTTGTACTGCACATTCATATTCTCCAAATCGCCCAAAACGCTGAACAGCGAAGAAAAGGACGCACCGAGCCGAATGTCCGCCACAACGGCGACACGGTCACGGTGTTCATTTGATTTGATAATCAACTCTGCAAATGTCGGAATCAGTTCGGGCGGCATATTGTCCACGCAATAATAGCCGATGTCCTCCAACGCGTCTACCGCGGCGGATTTGCCTGCGCCCGAAAGCCCGGTTACAATTACCAATTCCATTGTTACACTTCCCCGATAAATTCCACTTCTGTTTGCAACTGCACGCCTGTTTCACGCAATACAGTTTCTTGAATATGGCGTATCAATGCCAAAATATCGTCTGTTGTCGCGCCGCCTTTGTTAATCACAAAGCCCGCGTGCTTCTCGCTGACCTGTGCACCGCCGATTGCAAAGCCTTTTAACCCGCATTCTTCAATCAGCGCACCTGCAAAATACCCCTCCGGCCGTTTAAAAGTACTGCCTGCACTTGGGTATTCCAACGGCTGTTTTGCCGTGCGGCGCGCCATTTTATCGTCCATTGCCGCTTTAATTTCGGCAGGATTGCCGGGCGTCAACTGCAAATACAGTTCGGTAATGCAGTAATCTTTTCCGGAATACACACTTTTTCGATAGCCCAGCGCCAATGCTTCACCTGAAAAACTGCCGACGGTACCGTCAGGCGCAATGTGGGTGCATTTTGTTAAAACATCTTTCATTTCGCCGCCGTAAGCACCCGCGTTCATATACGCCGCGCCGCCCGCAGAGCCCGGAATACCGTATGCAAATTCCAAACCCGAAAGCCCTTGCTTATATGCAAAATTGCAAAGCGCCGTCAGCGGTGCGCCTGCCGCACAGCGAATTTGCCCGTCACCGAGATAGACAATCTCGGACATCGGCGTTGAAAGGCGCAAAACCGCGCCGCGTACACCTTTGTCGGACACCAACAGATTACTGCCGTTGCCGATGACAAAATACGGTACATCGCTTTCTCTGCACGCTTTTACAAGTGCAGACAACGCCTCCACGCTGTTTGGCATAAGCAGTAAATCGGCATTGCCGCCCGTTTGAAAACTCGTTATCTTTGCAAGCGGGTAATCCCTGTAATATTCGGTTTTAAAACGCGATGCCGCCGCCAAAATCTTTTCAAACAAGGAAAGGTCCTCCGATGTTTATTCGTCTAACAATGCCGCGCCGATTACGCCTGCATCATTGCCCAGAACCGCGGCGCAGATTTGCGTTTGTTTGCCGCAGTGAATACTGTACCGTTCTTTTGTAACGTATTCGCGCAGGGGTGCGAGCAACGGTTCGCCCTCACAGCCGATACCGCCGCCGATGCACAGCACATCGGGTTGGAATGTATTGACAACATTGGTCACACCTGCCGCAAGATAGCGGATATAGGTATCTACCACCTGTTTTGCCGCCGTATCGCCTTTGCGCATACCGTCAAACGCGGTTCTGCCGTTGACTTTGGTAATGTCGCCGTCAACCACTTCCCACATCAAAGAAGCCTTGTTTTCCTCCATTGCCGCTTTGGTTTGACGCACCAAAGCCGTTGCCGAAGAATATGCCTCCCAACAGCCTTTTCTGCCGCAAGTGCACGGCTCACCGTCCACAACAATAACATTGTGCCCCATTTCGCCCGCAGCATCATTACAGCCGTTCACGATTTTGCCGTTGACAATAATTCCGCTGCCGACGCCCGTACCGAGCGTGACCGCGACGAAATTTTCCACATTGCCGCCCGCACCCGCGACCGCCTCGCCGAGCGCGGCGCAGTTGGCATCATTTTCAATGTAAATCGGTTTGTCAAAGTATTTTAACAGAATATCCCGCGCCGGAACTTTATCAAAGCCCAAATTATTGGCGTATTCGATAATGCCCATACGCTTATTGACAGAACCGGGCGTACCGATACCGATGGACAAAACATCGTCCATCGTAATCCCCGCCGTTTTGACCGCTTCGTTTACACAAGCGGCAATGTCCGCCAAAATCTCGCCCGCAGGACGCGGACAGGCGGTTTTCCGCTTCGCTTTTGCGACAATTTTATAAAACTCGTCGACAACGCCTGCCACAATATTTGTACCGCCTAAATCCACACCGATTCTATACATATGCATTTCCTCCGATACCGTATTCAAAATTTTTAATAATTCTGCCAAATTTCAAGTTCTTCTTCTGCCGCTTCCTCACCCTCGTCCATACCGAGATGATGCAGAAGTTCTCGCGCGGCGTTATAGCCCATTTTCTTTTGGCGGTTGTTCATCGCCGCAACTTCAATGATAATCGCCAAATTGCGCCCGGGTTTGACCGGCACAACCGTAACAGGCACTTTCACGCCCATAATGCTGATATAATCGTTATCAAGCCCCATACGGTCATACACTTTTGTGGAGTCCCACGGCTCTAACTGCACAACCATATTGATTTTTTCAGTCAGTTTCACAGCACCCATACCGAAAATACGGCGCGCATTGATAATGCCGATACCGCGCAATTCAATGAAATGGCGAATATTATCCGGTGCGGAACCGACCAGCGTTTTGTTGGATACACGGCGGATTTCCACGGCGTCGTCGGCAATTAAACGGTGACCGCGTTTAATCAGTTCCACCGCCGTTTCGCTTTTGCCCACGCCGCTGTCGCCGACAATCAGCACGCCCTCACCGTACACTTCCACCAACACACCGTGACGGGTGATTCGCTCGGCAAGTTCGGTGTTTAAAAAATGTATCAGCGCAGACATACAGCCCGAGGTGGAGTCCTCTGTCCGCAAAAGCGGCACCTGATATTTTTGCGCCAAAGTCCGCAGAATTTCGGGACAATTCAAATTGCGGGTAATCAAAATCAGCGGCGGCTTGCGGCAAGTTAAGCGTTCCAAACCCTGTGCCTGCTGCTCCTCGCTTAAAGTCTTTAAAAACTCCAATTCCGAAAGCCCTAAAATTTGCACGCGCGCCGGGTCAAAATAATCGTCGCGCCCTGCAAGCAGAAGCCCCGGACGGTTCACATCCTGTGAAGTAACGGACAACTCGTTTGCGTCAGCCGGCATATACAAAACTTCAAAAGAAAACTCTTTTAAAATTTTTGCCAGGGACACCGAATAGTTCGAAGCCATTACGGTACACTCCTCTTTTTATATTCCCTTGTATTATAATCGAAAATCGCGCACTTTCCAATAGTTTTTCGGAAAATTCTTTGCATTTTCACAAGGTTTTTTGAAAAAATACCGTTCGCATAAGCGGACGCGAAGTTGCCATACTACTACGGGTGAAGAAAATGGTTACAGTTGTGTTGCCCGGCGAAGAAAACAAACGCTGTGCAAAGGCGCTCTGCACGGTTTTGGAACGCTACGGCGGCGCGGTATTTGCCGACGAAAGCGAAATTTCGGATTTTGCACCGGTGGCCTCGGTGTTTTTTGTCTGTAACGGGAAGCAAATCAAAGCCGTGCCGCGCGCGTCCGTTTTGCTGTTGACAGACGAAAAATTTCAGCCAAACATTTTGCAAAACGGCGCATACAGGTACATTGTTGCCGACGCAGACACCGTTTTATGTACGATTCCGAACAGCATTACGGTCGGTATGGGGAAAGAAAGCCTAATCAGCGTTTCGAGTATAGAGGATTCGCATTTGCAAATCTGCATACAACGCCCCGTGAAAACTTTTTCGGGCAAAGAGATTTTGCCGTGTGAGTTTTCGGTGTACTGTGCAGAAAAACAAGATGTGAAGACCGTTTTATTTGCTTTTGCGGTGTTGTTGCTGTCAGATAAAGCGGATACGGAAAAACTGACCGTACAAATATAAAAAAAGCGATGGGTCTTTACCCATCGCTTTTCGCGGTATTACAGCAAACTTATCTGCCCGATTTCTCCAAGCAACAAACGCATTTCTTCTCGTTTCAACCATTGATAATACTTTCGAAACTGTTCGGAATCACAAACCGACAGCACATAGGCGACTTTTCCGAGCAAAACAGAAACATAGTCTTCCGCCGTCCCGTCAATATGCGCTTTTTGCATATGGGAAACAACCCCGTAGCGCATACAATAATAGATTTCCTGCCGAAGTTGCCGCTTATAAGCGGACGGTATGCCTACTTTGTCGTTTACTACAAGTCCGGTTACGACTTGACGGTTCGCAGATGTGACAAACCGCGTTTTCTTTTCGTTCAGAAAAAAGCCCATATCCCCGAGCATGGATTTGACTTTTTCATACACATGAAACAGCGGCACATCCGCTGAAAAAGTCATATCATCGCAATAGCGCGTATAGGTTATGCCGCGTTTTTCACACCAATGCCCGATGGCGTTGTCAAAACGGTACATTACGAGATTGGACAGTGCAGGCGAAGTCGGCGCGCCTTGCGGAAGCGCATCCTCTTTACAGCAAAGAGTTGTAAGCATTGCACCGATTTGCCGTGGGAAATTGCCCGTATGAAAGACAGCGCTGTAAACCTGTCCAAAACGAATACTGCCGAAAAAGTCAGTAATGTCCAACTTCAAAAGGTAGCGTTTCCCGGTATGCGGTGCCGCATTTTCCGCAAGCGATACACCGCGCACATAGGCTTTCGCATATTTCGAAACGGGCAACACATTCAGCATACCGCATAAAATTCTTTTTTGGCACCGTTTTAACGGACTGCTCGGTGCCTGCAAACAACGAAAATCCCCGTCTTTCTTTTGAACGGTTATAGTGCGGTATTGCGCGTCGCAGTTTTTGACCAGCGCAAAAAGGCCTTTTCGGCTCAAATCCAAAAAAGATGCCAACTGATATGTATCATAAATAAAAGGTAATGGATTTACCGTTTTATAATCCAAAACCATATCCGTTGCCTGTATAATGCCGAATTTTCGGACAAAATGCATATCACACTGTGCAAAAGACACCGTACCGTTAATAATTTCCATCGTTTATACCCTTAAAACATATAAAATCGGCCCTTTACAGCACAAAATGTCCTGATGAAAACGAAGGCGAATCTAAGTAATCACGAAGTGATTCGTAATTCGACGAAGTGTTATCAGGGATTCGCTTCGCAAGCGAAGCGTCACAGGTTTTTTGAAACAAGACGGCGACTCGCCGCCCCTCTTAAAAACTTTTAAGATGCACACTGCTGTAAAGAGCCGAAACTTACGGTATTATTTTACTGCGCCCATAAGTAAAAGTCAAGGCGGCACAACAAACGATTTTCGAAAATGGCATTGTTTTTTTGTCTATTCACAATACAAAATGCGGCAGAGAAAAATTCTCTCTGCCGCCACATAGCACATATAATAAGTACACTTAATATCCGCGTGCGCCTTCCAAGGACTCGTCCTCGTCAATCCACCGCTGAACATTGACAATGCGGTACTCCTCTTTTGTATCGCGAATAATGACATGCTTGACGCCTGCATTGATAATCAAGCGTTTGCACATAGAACAACTGCACGCATTTTCAACATATTCGCCCGTATCGCATTCAATGCCGACCAAATACATTGTACTGCCGAGCATTTTGTTGCGTGACGAACTGATAATTGCATTGGCTTCGGCATGCACGCTGCGGCACAGTTCATAGCGTTCGCCGCGCGGTACATTGAGTTTTTGGCGTACGCAGTAATTCAAATCCGTGCAGTTTTTTCTGCCGCGGGGCGCGCCGCTGTATCCGGTAGCAATTACCTCGTCATTCTGCACCAAAACCGCGCCGAAATGCCGCCGCAGACAGGTACTGCGTTGAGAAACCATTTCCGCCAAATCCAAATAATAGTTAATTTTGTCGCGTCGTTCCATATGCACACTCCCGAAATTAAAATTTATGCTTTTTGCGCTGAGGGCGCTTGCCACCATACGATTTCGCCGCTTTCACGGGTTTTCGGCACATCGATAAGCCTTTGATTTTCACTCCCGCGAAACTGCAAAGAAATATTGCGTTTTTCCTCGACAAATTCACCGTCGACAAGTACATCGACAAGGGAAAGCATTTCATCGGTCACCGGGCACCGCGCGCGGCTTTCACCCGTCAATTCCTCATAGGTGTATCCCGAGAACGCCCAAACCGTTTTTTGCGGCAATTCGCGGCGCACACGGCGCAAAAGTTTCACAAGTTCCGCTTGATTTTGCGGTTCAAACGGTTCGCCGCCGAGTAAGGTCAATCCGTCAATAAAATCGGGGCGCAAGGCTTCCAAAATTTCGTTTTCCGTTTCCGCGGTATAGTCCTGCCCGTACTGAAAATCCCAAGTTTCGGGCTGAAAACAGCCTTTGCAATGGTGCGTACAGCCCGAGACAAACAAGACGACGCGCACACCGATGCCGTTGGCAATATCCCGCTTTTTAATCGCACCATATCGCATTACAGATGCAACACTCTTTCTTTAATTTCCTGTGTTCTGCCCTGATTCCAGAACTGCGAACCGATATAGCCGCAGGTACGGCGCGCGACATTCATTTTGTCTTGGTCCTTATTGCCGCAGTTGGGGCAAACCCAAACGAGTT
>CAMGGF010000010.1 GCA_946055445.1 uncultured Ruminococcus sp.
TTATAAACTGTATATATATGTATATTTCTAATAAAAGGGAGAGTGCGCGTGTATAGATTTGTCAAGCGTTTTCTTGACGTTGTTGCCGCAGTTGCGGCGCTGCTTTTATGCAGTCCGCTTTTCCTGCTTACCGCGTTGCTGATTAAGTTGGATTCCAAAGGTCCCGTTTTGTTTATGCAGGACCGAATCGGCAGGGGCGGCAAGGTCTATAAAATATACAAATTCCGTTCTATGTGCGTCGGGGCGGAGCAGCAAGGCAGCGGCGTATATTCCGGCAAAGGGGACGCCCGCGTCACAAAAGTCGGTCGGATTTTGCGCGCCACGAGCATTGACGAATTGCCGCAACTTTTCAATATTCTGAAGGGGGAAATGAGTTTCGTAGGTCCCCGCCCGCCGCTTACATATCATCCTTGGGCCTATTCGGAATATTCGCCGGAACAGTTGCGTATGTTTGAAGTTCGCCCCGGAATTACGGGTTGGGCGCAGGTCAACGGCAGAAAAGATGTGGAATGGAACCGCCGTATCGAACTGAATGTTTGGTATGTGGACCATATGTCTTTGTGGCTGGATATCAAAATTGCGTTTTTGACGGTATATAAGGTTCTGAAAAATGCGGACAATGAAAATGTTGCCGCAACCGTACAGCCTACCGCCGAAACGCCGCAACCCCAAGAGAAAGAAACAGAAAGCGTGTAACCGATGTCATTGAAACTGATGTATTTGACCAATCAGCCGCAAATCGCCGCTATGGCGGAAACCTGCGGCGTTGACCGTATTTTTTTAGACTTGGAACTGCGGGGCAAAGAAGCGCGACAGGGGCATTTGGATACGGTTATTTCACACAATGACATAGGCGATGTGCGAAAACTGCGCGCCGTTCTGCAAAAAGCGGAACTTTTGGTGCGTGTAAATTCCGTGTATGACGGTTCTGCCGCAGAAATTGACCGTGTGATACGCGACGGCGCGGACATTGTTATGTTGCCGTATTTTAAAACCGTTGCGGAAGTGGAAACTTTTATCCGTTTGGTCGGCGGCAGAGCGAAAACCTGCCTGTTGTGCGAAACGCCCGAAGCGGCGGAAAATATTGATGCGATTTTATCTGTGCCCGGGATAGACGAGGTACATGTCGGGATTAACGACTTACACCTTGGCTATCATCGGCACTTTATGTTTGAAATGGTGGCTGACGGCACGGTGGACAGGCTTTGCGAAGCCTTTCGCCGTCACGGTGTTTCCTATGGTTTCGGCGGCGTTGCCCGTGTGGGCGAAGGTTTGTTGCCTGCCGAAAATGTTTTGGGTGAACATTACCGTTTGGGCTCGCAGATGGTGATTTTGTCCCGCGCATTTTGCGACACTTCCAAAATCACCGATTTTGAAGAAATCCGTGCGGTATTCCAAAGCGGCGTACAGGATATTCGTCGCTGTGAAGAAACCCTTCGTTTACAGGACGAAGCGTTTTTTGCGGAAAATCATCGGATTGTGCAGCAAAAGGTGCAGGCCATTGTTGAAAAGATTAAAACTTCCAAAGGATTGAACTGATATGAAACTGCTTTTAACGGGGGCGTTTTCCTATTCTGCGGCGCAGTTGGAAACTCTGCGTGCATTGGGCACGGAAATCACCTTTGTGCAGGATGAGCGTGTGGAATTGAATATCGATGTTTCCGATTTTGAGGCAGTGGTTTGCAACGGGCTGTTTTTGCAAAACGATATAACCCGCTTTCAAAAATTGCGGTTTGTGCAGGTGACAAGCGCCGGGCTTGACCGTGTGCCGCTTTCTTACATACAGGAAAACGGTATTGCGCTTTACAATGCGCGCGGTGTTTACAGCGCGCCGATGGCGGAATGGGCGCTTGGCGGTGTGCTGGCATTGTATAAGCATTTCAACGCATTTTCCGAAAAGCAAAAACAGCATACTTGGGAAAAAGACCGTACGGTACGCGAACTTGCCGGAGATACGGTGTTGCTTGTCGGATGCGGCAGTGTGGGCACGGAATGTGCCGTGCGATTTAAGGCGTTTGGTATGCAGGTGCTGGCGGCGGATATCCAAAAACCGCAAAGCGACTTGTTTGACGCTTATTATCCGATGTCCGAAATTGAAACCGCTTTGTCCCTTGCCGATGTGGTTGTGCTGACCTTGCCGTTAACGGCGCAAACGCGCCATTATTTTGACGCACAGCGCTTATCACACTGCAAAAACGGCGCAATCCTTGTGAACATTGCCCGAGGCGCAGTTGTAAAGGAAAAAGACTTAACGGATGCGCTTGTAAACGGTACCCTCGGCGGTGCGGTGCTTGATGTATTTGCGGACGAGCCGTTGCCGAAAGACAGCCCCTTGTGGGATATGGAAAATGTGCTGATCACGCCGCACAACTCCTTTGTATCGCCTAAAAATAATGAGAGGCTGTTCCGTGTGATGTATCAGAATTTGGAACGCTATATGAAAGAGAGACCCGCGCAATGAAAATGATTTTAATCTCTCCGAAAAACCGAACAGCATATAATTTTCGCGGCGACCTTATTCGGTCCGTTATTGCACGGGGATACGAGGTCATCGTAACGGGTCCGAACCGCGACAATGTGGAAAAAATCGAGGCGCTGGGCGCACGTTTTGTGGAAATCCCCATGAACAAAAACGGCGTCAACCCCCTAAAAGATTTGGAATATCAAAAAGCGCTTTGCGACCTGTTCAAAAAAGAAAAACCCGATGTGACGCTGGGGTACACCTCAAAACCCGTCATATACGGCTCCATTGCCGCAAAAAAAGCGGGTGTCGGGCATATTGTCGCCATGGTGACAGGCGCAGGGTATGCCTTTACGGCGCAAACCCAAAAGGCAAAGGTAATTAAAGCCATAATGTCTGTGCTTTACAAACGGGCTTTTCGCTGTGCCGATGTGGTGATTTTCCAAAACAGCGATGACAAAGAACAGTTTATCCGAGAAAATTTGGTCAAGGCGGAAAAGTGCCGCGTTGTCAACGGCTCGGGGGTCAATACCGAACGGTTCCCCGTTGCACCCTACCCCGAACAGATGACTTTCTTTATGTTGTCCAGGGTGATGTACTCCAAAGGCATTCGGGAATACCTAAAAGCCTGCGAAATCGTGAAAGAAAAGCACCCCGAGGTGCGCTGTATGTTGCTCGGCGCTTGCGAGGGCATACAGGACTCTTTATCCGAAGCGGATTTGCAAGGGTATATTGACCGCGGCATTATTGAGCATTTCGGTGAAACCGATACAGTAGCCGATTACTACAAGCAGTGTTCGGTTTATGTGTTGCCCTCGTACCGAGAGGGCACGCCGAGAACGGTGCTGGAAGCCATGTCCATGGGGCGGGCGGTCATTACCACCGACGCACCGGGTTGTCGTGAAACGGTCAAAAACGGCGAAACAGGATTTTTGGTGCCGGTGCAAAATGCCGAGGCCGTTGCAGAAAAAATGCTGTGGTTTGTTGCGCACCCCGAAACCGTCGAGCAGTTCGGCGCGCGCAGTCGGGCATACTGCCTTGAAAAGTTCGAGGTTGGCAAAGTAAATGCAGAGATGCGTGCACTGTGCGGCATAGCGGACAGTAAAAATTAGGAGTTACGGCAATATGAACATAACGATTGCAGGAACAGGCTATGTGGGGCTTTCTTTGGCAGTCCTCTTAGCACAGCACCACACGGTAACGGCACTGGATATTATGCCGGACAAAGTGGAAAAAATCAATCAGGGCATTTCCCCGCTGGCCGATCGAGGAATCGAAGCGGCATTGCGTGAGGGCGTGCAGTTAACCGCAACAACAGATGCGGCGCGCGCGTACAAAAACGCGCAGATTGTCATTGTTGCAACACCGACAAATTACGACGCGGAAAAAAGCAGTTTTGATGTGTCCAGTGTGGAAAGCGTGCTGGAAGCGGTTTGTGCGATGTGCCCGAATGCCGTAACGGTTATCAAATCAACGGTGCCGGTTGGATTTACCAAATTCGCTGCAGAAAAATATAACTGTAAAAACCTTCTGTTTTCTCCGGAATTTTTGCGGGAAGGAAATGCGCGGTATGATAATTTGCACCCCAGCCGTATTATTGTGGGCACAGCGGAAAATACGCCCGAAGCGGTACGGCATGCGAAACAGTTTGCCGCGTTGCTTGCCGAAGGCGCCGAAACCGAGCATATCCCGCAATTGATAATGGATGCGACGGAAGCGGAAGCCGTGAAACTGTTTTCCAATACATATCTTGCTTTGCGCGTGGCGTTTTTCAATGAGTTGGACACTTACGCCGAAGTGCGCGGCTTAAATACAAAAGCCATTATCGAGGGTGTAGGGTTAGACCCGCGCATCGGCAACCATTACAACAATCCCTCATTCGGTTACGGCGGCTATTGTCTTCCGAAAGATACCAAACAACTGTTGGCAAATTACAATGATATTCCGAACAACATTATTTCTGCCATTGTGGAGGCAAACCGCACGCGTAAGGATTTTATTGCCGAGCGTATTTTGGCGAAGTCGCCGCGTGTGGTCGGTGTGTATCGGCTGACGATGAAAACGGACAGTGACAATTTCCGTCAGTCTGCCGTGCAAGGGGTAATGAAACGGATTAAGGCTAAAGGAATCGAAGTGATTGTTTACGAGCCGTCGCTTACAGAGTCTCACTTTTTCAACAGCCGTGTGGTGCGCGATTTAGAGGCGTTTAAAGCGGAAAGCGATGTGATTATCGCCAACCGTTTCCATACGGATTTGGAAGATGTTGCGGACAAGGTATATACACGGGATTTGTATTTCAGAGATTAAAAGAAGGGATGATATGATGTCTTTGTATGAAAAAATCGTAAACGGTGAAGAAAAAATCTCCTTGGTGGGGCTTGGCTATGTGGGAATGCCCATTGCCGTTGCCTTCTCCAAAAAGGTGAAGGTAGTCGGTTTTGACCTGAACGCCAAGAAAATCGAACTTTACAAAAACGGCATTGACCCCACAAATGAGGTGGGCAACGAGGCAATCAAAGCCTGCACGGTGGATTTCACCGCCGATGAAAGCAAACTCAAAGAGGCGAAATTCCACATTGTTGCCGTGCCAACACCCGTAAACGATGACCATACGCCCGATTTGAGCCCTGTTGAAGGCGCTTCCGAAATCGTCGGCCGCAATCTCCAAAAAGGTTCTATCGTTGTGTATGAGAGTACCGTTTATCCCGGTGTTACCGAAGATGTTTGTGTGCCGATTTTGGAAAGAGAGTCAGGACTCAAATGCGGCGTGGATTTCAAAGTTGGCTATTCTCCTGAACGTATCAATCCCGGCGACAAGGTACACAGACTCGAAACCATCACCAAAATCGTCAGCGGTATGGACGCAGAAACTCTGGACGAGGTTGCAAAGGTATATGAATTGGTGGTGGAGGCAGGCGTGCACCGTGCCGAAAGCATCAAAGTTGCCGAGGCGGCAAAGGTCATTGAAAACAGCCAGCGTGACATCAACATCGCCTTTATGAACGAACTTTCCATCATCTTCAACAAAATGGGCATTGATACACAGTCCGTTTTGAAAGCGGCAGGTACAAAATGGAATTTCTTAAAATTCTATCCCGGTCTTGTGGGCGGGCACTGCATCGGCGTTGACCCCTACTACCTGACTTACAAGGCGGAGGAGATGGGCTATCACAGCCAGATTATTCTGTCGGGCAGACGCATCAATGACGATATGGGCAAATATGTTGCGGAAAGCGTTGTAAAAAACCTGATTAAAGCCGATGTTTCCATTAAGAATGCAAAAGTAGCAATTTTGGGCTTTACTTTTAAGGAGAATTGCCCCGATACAAGAAATACAAAGATTATTGATATTTATAACGAACTCAAAGAATACGGCATTACCGCCGAAATTGCCGACCCCGCCGCAGACGCAGACGAGGCAAAACGGCTTTACGGCATTGCGTTTGTGGATATGGCAAGCATCAAAGATTGTGACGCTGTGATTTTGGCAGTTGCACACGAGCAGTTTAAAGACCTTGCCGCCGCTGACTTTGACAAGATGTTCAAAGCGGGCGACAACAGCACAAAAGTGCTTGTGGATATTAAAGGACTTCTTGACCGCAAAGCATACGAGGCGGCAGGGTACAACTATTGGAGATTATAATTCTCAAAAAGGATGGATGAAATATGTTATCCCAAACCGAGTTTAAAAAAGCGTTGGAAAACCGTCCGGATTTACAAAAGTTTTTGTTTATACGCGGATTTTTAATTGCAGACCGCGAAATTGAAGATATGTCGGGATTTCCGTTTTACGGAAATTGGAAAACGGAAAAGCACGGCGATTGGTATTTTATGGTGCATAACCTTACAGGCATGCACATTTATGAAACCGCCGACGGAAAGATTTTTTTCCTGATGGGGCACGCGTATAATCCGTTTACAATGGAGCATGAGGAACAGCCTGTTTTGGCGCGTATCGCGGAAAGTTACGGCACCGAGGCGTATATTGACCGTATCAACGAAATTACGGGTGTATTTGTGCTCGGCGTAATGGAAAACGGAAAAGCCGAGTTTTTGGTGGACCCCTCCGGTATGCAGTCCGCTTGTTACGGCAAGGTGGGGGATACATTTTATATTTCTTCACACCCGCAGTTAATCGGTGACCTTTGCGATTTGACGATGGACGATTTTGTCAAAGAGTTAATCGCGTACAAATGGTACGGCAGAGTGTTCGGACCGTATTTGCCGATTGACCTTTCGCCGTTTGCCGAGGTCAAACGCATAGTGCCGAGTATTTATTATGATTATACGGACGGCGCTGTGCATCACAAGCGCTTTTGGCCGCTTGAACATATTGAAATCGCCGATGACGCGGCGGCGTATGATAAATACATACGCGACACGGCGCAGATTTTGAAAAATAATATGGAACTTGTTTCCCGAAAATGGAAGCGTCCCGCTATTTCTCTGACCGGCGGGATCGACAGCAACACAACCTTTGCCGCCGCAAACGGTATTTATGACCGTTTTGAAACATTTAGTTATGTTTCCGCCGAAAAAGAAATCCGTGACGCCGAGGCGGCAAAAAAAATTGCCGACCGTTTCGGCGTAAAGCACACGGTTTACAATGTCCCGCAAGACGCGTCAACGCTTGCCGACTATGATTTGAAAGTGGAAATTCAAGCCCACAACAGCGGTTATATCGCCACGCGGTACGGCAATGAATCCCGTAAGCGCGTTTATTTGCAGGAGCATTGCGATATAGATGTGGAAGTAAAGTCTTGGGTTTCAGAAACCATTCGCGGCTATTTCTTTAAGCACTTCGCACGCAAAAAAATGCCGCCGCTGTCGCCGAAGGTGTACCGCGACCTTTACAAGATTTTTATTACCAACCGTAAATTGGCGCACAAAATCGACCGCTTGTTTGAAACCTTTATTCCGGAATTCGAGTATGATAAAATTCCGGAGGAATACCCCAATTCCAGTATCTATTACAATGAATTGATGTGGGGTAGTTGGGGCGGCTTAAATATCAGTGAAATGAAGTTTTGCTTTGACATTACTTTCATTTACAATAACCGTGTTTTCTTGGACAATATGTTCCGTGTGCCGCTTGAAAAACAAATTTCAGACCAACACCATTTGGATTTGAAAAAGGTATTAAATCCGGAACTTTACGATATGCATATCCGCGTTGTGAATATGAAAGAAACAGATTTCAGGGCGCGTATGCTGAATGTGATTTTTACTTTAAACCGATTTTTACCGTAAGGGGTGTAAACTAAATGGGCTACAAAAATTTAAAATTCCCCGAGAATACGACATTTCTCGTGACGGGTGCGGCGGGGTTTATCGGCTCAAACCTTTGTGAGGCAATCCTTGAAAAAGGCTGTAAAGTAAAAGCGCTTGACGACCTTTCCACCGGTAAGCAAGAAAATATAGACATGTTCAAAGACAATCCGAACTACACCTTTATCAAAGGCGATATTAAGGATTTGGACACTTGTGTGGCGGCCTGCAAAGGCATGGATTTTGTTTTAAACCAAGCCGCGTGGGGCAGTGTGCCGAGAAGCCTTGAAATGCCGATTTTCTATTGCAAAAACAATATTGAAGGCACACTGAATATGTTGGAAGCCGCCCGCCAAAACGGCGTGAAAAAGTTTGTGT
Organism: uncultured Ruminococcus sp.; assembly: GCA_946055445.1. Lineage (GTDB taxonomy): Bacteria > Bacillota > Clostridia > Oscillospirales > Acutalibacteraceae > Fimenecus. Next base: position 8,108 of record CAMGGF010000010.1, read on the forward strand.
ATGCGTCAAGTTCGTCTGTTTACGGTGACGAGCCGAATTTGCCGAAAACCGAGGGGCGTGAAGGTAATCTGCTTTCCCCCTATGCGCTTACAAAACGCTGTGACGAAGAATGGGCAAAACTTTACACCAAGTTTTATGGGCTTGACACCTACGGTATGCGGTATTTCAATGTGTTTGGCCGCCGGCAGGACCCCGACGGCGCGTATGCAGCGGTTATCCCCAAGTTTTTAAAGCAGTTGATGCGCGGCGAAACGCCTACCATCAACGGCGACGGCAGACAAAGCCGTGATTTTACCTATATTGACAATGTCATCGAGGCAAACTTGAAAGCCTGCCTTGCCCCCCACGAAGCGGCAGGCGAGGCGTTCAACATCGCTTACGGCGGCAGAGAATACCTGATTGACATATACTACGGGCTTACAAAAGCCCTTGGTGTAAATATCGAGCCGAATTTCGGCCCCGACCGTAAAGGGGACATCAAGCACTCCAATGCCGATATTTCCAAAGCAAAACGCCTTTTGGGCTATAATCCCGATTACAGTTTTGAAGACGGAATCAAGCTGGCGATTGATTGGTATAAGGAGAATTTGTAAACAAAGGGGCGATAAGCAATGATTGATTTAAGAAAAATATTCGGTCATAAGATCCGCGGAACAATAATGTATGCGCTCTCCTTTTTGCCGGATGCGACGTATGTCAATTTGTTTTATTTTGCCGCAAACGGAAAAACGCTGAACTTAAAAAATCCGGTTACCTTTTGCGAAAAATTGAACTGGTTGAAAATACACGATAGGCATCCCGAACATTCCGACTATGTGGACAAACTGAAAGTTCGGGATATCGTCAAAGAAAAATTGGGAGAGGATATCAGTATTCCGTTGTTGGGGCATTGGCAGCATTTTGACGATATTGATTTCGATGCGTTACCCAATCAATTTGTTATCAAGTGCAATCACGATTCCGGAAGCACGAAAATTATTAAAGACAAATCTTCTCTTAGCGAAAAAGATTTCAAAGAGATGAGAAAATTTTACGAAAAACGGTTAAAACAAAACTTTTATTATGCGGGGCGTGAATACCCATACAAAAATGTTGTGCCGTGCATTTTGATAGAAGAGCTGATGGTTGATGAAAAAAATCCCGAAACCAGTATCGAAGATTATAAATTTATGTGTTTCGACGGAAAAGCAGAGATGATGTTTATCGTCACTGACCGTTCGACAGATTGTAGAATTGATTATTTTGATAGGGATTTTAACCATCTGGATATGTGGAATACGCATATCAATTCCGATAAAGTCGTAAACAAACCGGATAAGTTTGATGAAATGTGGGATGTTGCCGAGAAACTGACGCAAGGAATTAAGTTCACAAGGCTGGATTTATATGTCATTAACGGCAAAATATATTTTGGCGAATACACCTTTTTCGAAGGCGGCGGTTTTCGGCCGTATCACCCTGATGAAGTCAATTACAAATTGGGCGATATGATTCATTTGGATTGATTTTGCAGGTAAGGTCTATGGATGTGACGAATGCCGAAAAAAGTGCGGCAGTTCGGTACGGAATGACCACAAGACGATTTGAAAGGAAATGAGCGTTTTGCGAGTACTGTTTGTATCCGCTTCTCCGATTCAGAAAGAAATCAGCATCGGGAATACATTTTTAAACCTGTTCGCAGAACAAGAAAATATTACACTTGCAAGCGTTTATACGCGGGGCGGCGTACCTGACGCCGCAATTTCACAAGCGTTTTGCCTGACGGACGCGATGCTTGTGAAAAATCTGCTTCGAAAAACGCCGGTTGGCAAAACAGTTCCGTGCGGCACAACGGAAGAAAGGACAGCACCGCCGGCACAGGACAGCAGTAAATTGGCGCGGTTTATGAAGCATTCCCGCCTTTCGATTTTCTTTTGGGCACAGGATTTACTGTGGCGTGTGGGTCGTTGGAAATCGCCGGAACTGCAAAAATTCGTAGAGGATTTTCAGCCGGATATTGTGTTTACCGTTTTATCGGACAGTCCGTTTTTAAACCGATTGATTTTACATATTGTAAACTGCAGCGGCGTAAAATTGGCGCTTTATGCGTGGGATAACAACTATTCCTTTAAGATGTTTTCCCTTTCGCCGTTTCGTTGGATTCGGCAGGCGTGCAACCGCGTTTCCATGCGTAAAGTGGCGGCGGCAGCCGATATGTTTTATGTGATTTCCGAGGTGCAGAAACGGGATTACGAAAAGGCGTTTCAAAAGCCTTGCAAGGTTTTAACAAAATGTGCGGATTTTTCCGAACCGCCGCAATTTAAAACGGTGTATAATGCGCCTTTACAAATGGTGTTTACCGGTAACTTGGGGCTGAATCGTTGGAAATCCTTATCCTATATTGTTGACGCGTTAAAAACCGTCAATCAAAACGGCGTGAAAGCACAGTTAAAGATTTATTCCGCAACACCGTTGACTGCCAAAATGCAAAAAGCATTGCAGGCAGAGGGAAGCGTCCGTTTTATGGGAAGTGTTTCCGCAAAAGAAATTCCGCAAATTCAGGCAAATGCCGATGTGCTGGTGCATGTGGAAGCCATGGATTTAAAAAATCGCCTGGCGGTGCGGCAGTCTTTTTCCACAAAATTGGTGGACTATTTCAAAGCCGCGCGTCCGATTTTTGCCGTCGGGCCGCGTGATGTGGCGTCTGTGTCATGTCTTGCAGAGCATGATGCGGCTATTGTGGCAAGTAATAAAAAAGAAGTTACGGAAAAATTGACGCAGTTGACGGAAAATCCGTCACTTTGCGCGGAATATGCGCAAAAAGCGTGGCAGTTCGGCGCGCAGAATTTTGAACAGCGTGTGGTGCAGCCGTCATTTTTTACAGATATGGAATCTTTGATAAACTGATTGTTGAGAACTATAAAAGAGGGGGGAGAAAATGTCTGTTTATCTTATCAATATCGGCTTACTGTTTATCTGGGCATTTTTTCTCCTGAAAATGAAGCCCAGCGAAAAAAAACGCATTGCATTTTGCGCGATTGCGTGTTTGCAATGGGTTTTGCTTTCGGGACTCCGTCACGAAAGCATCGGTGCGGATACAGTCGGATACAAGCGGCAGTATTTGCAAATTGCAACGCAAAGTTGGGCGGATTGTTTCCGTATGTTTGAGCGTGTTTATGTGGAGGGCGAGGGAAAAGACCCCGGTTACATACTGCTTGTCAAGGCGTTTCAGGTGCTGCATTTGGATTATCGCGGGTTTCTGATTTTTGTGGCGCTTCTGTTCACAGCCAGCATGGCAATTTGGATTTACCGCAACTCCTCCATGCCGTGCATGAGTTTTTTAATTTATTCAGTTCTGTTTTACAGTTTTTATTCGATTACGGGTATCCGTCAGACAATCGCCACGGCACTGGTTGTATTTGTAGGCTATAAATATGTGCGTGAACGCAAATTATTGCCGTTTTTGCTGATCGCGGCGATTGCCTTTACCATTCACAAATCCGCGGCGGTATTTATCCCGTATTACTTTATTGCGAATTGGGAAATCAAACCGATTTGGATTGGTATTTGCTCTTTGTTCGGTGCGGCAATGTTGATTTTCCGTCAACGCTTGTATGTGCCGATTATGTTGTTTTTGACTTACGATGAAGAGCAGGCGGAAAGTATTTATATGCCCGGCAGAACCTTTACATTTACCTTTTTGATGCTGGGTGTACTGGTGCTTGCATTTTCTGTGTATCCGCTTGTGAACAAACGGCGGTCGGATGCCAGATTTTTGTATAACGCATTGATTATGGCGGCGATATTGGTTTTGATGACGATGCAAAACCAATCGTTTATGCGCGTGCAGCAGTATTATTCGCTATTTGTATTGCTGGCAATTCCCGAAATTATTCAGTCTATGGATAAAAAGTACCGTTCACTGGTTTATTTCGTAATTGCAGGCGCAATGGTGTTGATGTTTATCACCACCCACCCAAGGTACAGATTTTTCTGGCAGTAATTCAGGTTGAAAGGAGTGACTTTTGTGCGTATTTTGCAAATCAATGCAGTGGAAGAAATATTAAGCACAGGGCGTACTGTAACGGAATTTGATGCGTTTTTAACCGCGCACGGGGTGGACTCCTATATCGCTTGTTCCACTACGGTGGCGGATACGGGCAGTTATGAAATCGGGACTGCTTTTGAAAAAAAAGCACATGCGCTTTTGTCGCGTTTGACCGGAAAACAAGCGTGGTTTTCAAAAGGCGGAACCGAGAAATTGTTAAAGTATATTGACAAAATTAAGCCGGACGCGGTTATATTGAGAGTCTTACACGGAAACTTTGTGTGTTTTCCGCTTTTGATGAAATACCTTGCCGAGCAGAATATTGTCACGGTGCTTTTCTTGCATGACTGTTGGTATTACACAGGAAAATGCTGTTATTATTCGCAAGCCGATTGCGATAAGTGGAAAAGCGGCTGCGGGAACTGTCCGCGCCTGCGTTTTGATAATGTCAGTTGGTTTTTCGACCGTACCGCGCAGTTGTGGAAGGCCAAAAAGAATTTGTATGAAAACATACCGAGACTCGGTGTAGTCGGTGTTTCACAATGGATTGCCGATGAAGCACGGCAATCGCCGCTGTTTGCCTCGGCAGTTGCCGTTGAAGGTATATACAACGGTATTGATTTTGATAAATTTCACGCTATGCCGCAGGCGGCGCAGAAACTGCGCGAAACGCATCATTTGGAAAACAAGCGTATCCTTTTGGGGGTTTCCTCTCAATGGGATATGCGTAAAGGGCTTGCGGATTTAGAAGAACTTGCGAAATTTGTTTCCGAAAACGAGCAGATCGTGTGTATCGGTATGCTGCCGAACGGTTTGAAACTGCCGGAAAATGTATTGTACATTCCGCGCACGGATAATGTGCAGGCATTGGCGGCGTGGTATTCCGCCGCAGATGTTTTTCTCAATTTGTCCAAGGAGGAAACATTCGGTAAAGTGTCTGCGGAAGCACTTTCGTGCGGTACGCCGGTGGTTTGCTACAACACGACTGCAAATCCCGAAATCGTCGGGGAGGGTTGCGGCGCAGTTTGCAAGGATTTAGATGTCCGCGCCTATTGGCAGGCGGTGCAGACGGTGCTCGCAAACGGAAAAGCGTATTATACGGATACCTGCCAATCGTTTGCACACGAAAGATTTGACAAGATAACCAACTACGCCAAAATTCTGGCGTTTATTGAGAATTTGATGCAGTAGAGGAGGGAACGGTATTCATGCGTGTTTTGTGGATAGTCAATATGGTATTCCCTGCGGTTGCTGCGCACCTTGGAATTAAAACCTCTGCAAGCGGCGGTTGGCTTTTGGATTTGGCGCGTGGTGTCGGTGCCTCGTCGGATGTTGAACTGACCGTGATGACCTATTATGACGGTCCGTTTCGTGACTTGACTTTGAACGGCGTGCGTTATTTGCTGTTTTCAGGCGGCAGTAAACGCTTGTTGTATGAAAACCCGAAAACCGAAGAGGATTGCAAAAAGGCGGTTGCGCTTTGCAATCCGGATTTGGTACATATTCACGGCACGGAGTATGCGCCGGGGCTTTCTATGCTGAAAGCGCACCCCGAATTGCCGACGCTGTTGACCATACAGGGTATTTTGTGCCGCATTTCGGAGGAATACAGCGGCGGAATGTCCGTTTTTGAACTGTTGAAAATGTCCTCTTTGCGGGATATTCTCCGCTTAAAAACGCCGATTGCATTTAAATGGTTATATAAGCACAACGCAAAGCGCGAAGCGGAAGTGTTGCGGCGGGTGCGGTTTGTCACGGGCAGAACGGATTGGGACAAAGCCACAATGCTTGCCGTCAACCCGAATTTGCAGTATTTCCGTTGTAATTATAATTTGCGTGATGCGTTTTATACTGCGCCGAAATGGTCGGCACAGGAAATGGAGCGCCACACCATTATGACGGGGGCGGCGCTGTATAGTTTAAAAGGCTTGCATATTCTCATACGCGCGTTGGCAATCGTGAAGCAACAATATCCCGATGTGCGGCTTTATATTCCGGGCGGCAACGCCAAAGACGGGCGCATTGTAAATCCGCCCAGTTATATTTTGTATATTGAAAAAATGATGCGTGAACTGCATTTGGAAGACAATGTGGTGTTCACGGGCAGTTTGCCTGCCGAACAGGTCGCCGCACATTTGAAGAAAGCCAATGTGTGCGTGGTACCTTCGGCGATTGAAGGGGCTTCCGCAACGCTGTGTGAGGCGATGATGGTCGGTACCCCGTCCATATGCGCTTTTCGGGGCGGTATGACAGACCTTTTAACTGACAAGGTGAACGGCTTTACATACGATTTCCCCGAATATCCGTTGTTGGCGCAGCGGATTATGGAACTGTTTGCTGATGATACTTTGGCTTCCTCTTTTTCCGAAAAAACGATTGCCTTAGCGCAACAACGCCATGACCGTAAGGCAAATATCGAAAGGACATTGCAAGTGTATGGGGAGGTTATTCAAAATGGCTGACAGAAAGCAATACGGTGCTCTGGACTTGGCGAAATTCATTGCGGCAATTTTAATCATTGTGTTGCACACAGCGCCGTTTTCTTCGTACAGTGAAGTTTTAAGTTACGGATTGCGCGGTATCGTGACGGTTGTTGCCGTGCCGTTTTTCTTTATCACTTCCGGTTTTTTGTTCTGCACCAAATTGAATTTGCTGCCGCAGGACGAAAAGCCCCGATATTTTAAAGCCTATATCAAACGCCTTGCAATAATGTATTTGCTTTGGTCTGCGGTTTATTTTGTGTTTGTGGCAATTTCTTGGGTGCAAAACGGCGTTACCGTAATAGATGTTTTGCAGTACATTAAACGCTTTTTCTTTGAAGGCAGTTATTCGACAATTTGGTTTTTGCCGGCGTTAATTACTGCTGTTGCGGTTGTGTATTTGCTTCTAAAACGGTTTTCCTATATGCAGATTTTCTGCATGGCAATCCCGTTTTATTTGATAGCCTGTTTGGGCAGTTCCTATTACGGACTTTCAGAAAAACTTCCGATTGTCAGCAATTTTTTCAACCTGTATTACGCATTTTTTGACACGGTGAAAAACGGACTGCTTTTCGGTTTTGTGTATGTTGCGCTCGGCGGCGTTTTTTCGGAAAAGCAAATCGAAAGAAAACCGATAAAATACTTGGTGCTTGCAGGCGTGTTTATGTGTTTGATGGCAGTTGAAACAGTTGCGCAGACATATCTCAACTGGTCGGTGCGCGGTGTGGATACAAAATTGATGCTTTTGCCTGCGTCGGTGTTTATATTCCTTTTTGTAATGTCATTGAATATGAAGTCAGGACCTGCATTTGTATGGATGCGTAAACTCAGCCTTTTACTGTTTTTGAGCCAAAGAATTTTCCTGACATTGTTTGATTATTTCTTGTATGATACTGTTTTTGTGAAAAACTCAATGGTGTATTTTATTTCCATTTTAGGATTAACGCTGATTTTCTCGGTATGTTTTATCAAACTATCCGAAAAATGCAAAGTCTTAAAAAAGTTTTATTAAATAAGGTGCTCGTATGGAAAAAAGTTTAATTGATATACCGGTTGCGCTGATTTTCTTTAACCGTGACGACACATTGCGTGATGTGTTTGAACAAGTACGAAAGGCGAAACCTTCCAAACTGTTTCTGATTCAGGATGGCGCAAGAGCGTCCCGTCCGGATGACAGCGCGGGAATTGCCGCCTGCCGTGCTGTGGTGGAGAATATTGATTGGGAATGTGAAGTATACAAAAACTATGCCGAAGAAAATCTCGGATGCGGCAGACGCGTTTCCAGCGGTATTTCCTGGGTGTTTGAATCGGTGGACAGAGCCGTTATTTTAGAGGACGATTGCATTGTAGAGCCTACTTTTTTCCGTTTTTGCGACGAGTTGCTCGAAAAATACAAAGATGATGAACGCGTTTGTATGATTAGCGCATTAAATCATTTCGGGGATTGGGACTGCGGCGACAACAGTTATTTCTTTGCCAAAACGGGCGCGATTGCCGCTTGGGCAACTTGGAAAAGAGTTTGGGACCAATTTGATTTTAAAATGGAAGATTTCAATGACGCCTATGCCCAAAAAGTGCTGGCAGAGTCGTTTCATCATTCCCGTGCGGCGAAAGCGCGTATGAAGAATTGGCAGGAAATATATGTGAAGGGACAGCAGGACGGCGCCAACATTCGATATTGGGGCCCGCAATTCGGCTTTTTGAAATACCGTTCAACCGCATTGGCAATTATTCCTGCGCACTCGCTTTCCAGCAATGTCGGCGTGGGCGCAAAGGCAACTTTTTCCGGCGCAGGTGCGGAATTTATGAAAAAATCCATGCGGAGTTGGTTCTTTCAAAAAACAAGACCGATGGAATTTCCGTTGCATCATCCGGCAACCGTTTTGCCGGATGTCGAATATGACCGCAAATATTACGATATAACTTATCCCACACCCCTTGTAAGTTTTGTAACCAGAATATTCTATTTCTGCAAACGGAAACTGTATTCCTTGTTTAAAAAATAAGACGCAAACAGTCTTGCAGAAAAAGGTATCCAATCCATCGCATATTTGAAAGGAGGTTTCACCGTGAACAGCT
>CAMGGF010000011.1 GCA_946055445.1 uncultured Ruminococcus sp.
TTGCTTTTGAGACGGCAGTCGGGCTGACGCCCGACAACGGTGAAAAAGTGAAAATACGCCGTAATATCAAATTTTCGGCATATTGTGTTCGACTCCCCTCACCTTATACAAAAAACAAGAGGGCAGAAGTATGTGCTTCCCTCTTGTTGCATATTGTATTCTGCCTTAATTTTTCCGTTTCCATGCCTTGTAGTAAAATACAATCAGCATCGGGTAAATTTCCAACCTGCCTGCAAGCATCAGGAAACTTAAAATTACCTTTGTAAAATACGAAAGTTCGCTGAAATTGCCGGAGGGGCTCAGCCGCCCGAATGCAGGCCCGACATTGTTGAAACAGGTCAGCACTGCGCCGATTGCCTCTTGCATATCCACATTGTCAAAGCAGACAAAGAAAATTCCCGTAAATACCACAACCACATAAATGCCGAGGTATGCAAGTACGCTTTGCACATACTGTCCGTCCAGCGTTTTGCCGTCTACCTTGACGGTAACCACCTCGCGCGCATTTAAGGATTTTTTGATTTGGCTTAACACCGATTTACAAAGCACCATCATACGCTCAACCTTAAACCCGCCACCCGTAGAGCCTGCGCACGCGCCGATACAAAACAGCGAGAGAAGCACCATTTGTGAGAATACGGGCCAGTGTGTATAGTCGGCAGTCGAAAAGCCCGTTGTGGTGATAATTGACGCCACCTGAAACCCTGCATACCGCACAGCGGTGGTAATATGCTCATAAATCGGCAGAATATCCAGCGCAATCACAACGGTGGTAAAGGCGATGATGCCGAGATACCAGCGGAGTTCTTCGCTTTTGAAAACACGCCCGAATTGGCGCATCAGCAAAAGGAAGTAAAGATTGAAGTTCACGCCGAATAAAATCATAAAGACGGAAATAACCACTTCCGCATACAAACTGTGGTAAGCAGCAATGCTCGCGTTTCGCACGGAGAAGCCGCCCGTACCCGCTGTGGCAAACGCCGTGGTGACGCTGTCAAAAAACGGAATGCCGCCCGCCCACAGGAAAATGATTTCCAAAACGGTCAAAACAAAATAAATCAAATACAAAATGCGCGCGGTCATCATCGTTTTGGAAACGAGTTTCCCCATTGTGGGGCCGGGTACTTCCGCGCGTAAAATGTGCATCGACTGATTTTCGCGTTGCGGCAAAAATGCCAATACGAAAACGAGAACGCCCATACCGCCAATCCAGTGCGTGAAACTGCGCCAAAACAAAACGCTTTTCGGCAGAGACTCAATATCGTTTAAAATCGACGCGCCCGTGGTGGTAAATCCCGAAACCGTTTCGAACAGCGCGTCAATGGGGTGCGAAATTGCGCCTGTAAACCAAAACGGCAACGCGCCGAAGGCGGAAATCATGATCCACGAAATCGCAACAATCATAAACCCTTCGCGCGCGTAAATGCGGCGATGCCGCGGGCGTTTGATTTCCAAAAGGAAACCGAAAGCAAGCAAAAGCGCCGCCGTCAAGACAAATGCCCACGGCGTACCGCTTTCTTTGAAATAAAATGCAACGCTCAGCGGCAAAAGCATCAAAATTGCTTCCGCAATCAGAATTTTGCCGACCGTTGTGCTGACCATTCTGTAATTCATTGTGCTTTGTGTTCTCCTGTCAACGGAAAATTTCTTCGAAATTCTTAAAACCGGACTGCGCGGTAATAACAATCACATTGTCGCCGTTTTCAATCGTGTCGTCGCCGCACGGATAAATGATTTTGCCTTTTCTTAAAATACAGCCAATCATCACATCGGCTTTCAACTGCAATTCTTTTAAGGCACTGCCGATATAGAACGCATTTTCGCTTGCAATACGAAATTCCAACGCCTCTACGCGGTCATTGACCAATTTGTATAAAGTCTGCACGCTGCTGCTGCCGGAGTTTTCCAGCGCACGCACATAGCCGATAATCTGATTGGCGGCTATGGTTTTTGAGGAAACCGCCGTTTCAATCCCGATGCTTTGCAAAATATCGTAGGACACGCGATTGACTTTTGCCACGGTTTTTCCGACACCGATGGATGAAGCGTACATCGTGGTGATGATGTTTTCCTCGTCAATTGTGGTCAAAGAAACGAATGCGTCTTGGTTATCAAGCCCCTGTTCGAGCAAAACAGCACGGTCACTGCCGTCGCCGCAAATCACGGTCGCGTGCGGCAACAGTTCGGCTAAAACGGTGGCGCGCTGTTCGTCAATTTCAATCACTTTGACTTGGTGCCCCGTTTCGGACAACTGCTTGGCAAGGTAATAGCCCATTTTGCCGCCGCCCGAAATCAGCACATTTTTGGTGCGGTGGCGGTAAATGCCCAGTTCTTTCATAAACGCAATCATATCGTTGCGCTTCGAGGTAATATGAATGCGGTCGCCCGCCTCCAAACAGAAATTCCCGTTCGGGATATACACTTTTTCGCCGCGCTGTACCGCGCAGATGAGCACGCGGGATTTAAACCGCTTTGCAATTTCAAATACGCACATACCCGAAAGGGGGTTGTCCGCTTTCAAGTCGATTTCCGCCAAATCCACGCGGTCGCCGGCAAAACTTTCCATATTTAAAGCCGTCGGGAACCGCAATACACGCGCAATTTCATTTGCGGCGGCAAATTCGGGGTTCACCACCAAACTCAAACCCAGTTCCTCTTTAAAAAAGTGCAGTTGCTGGGCGTATTCGGGGTTCCGTACACGGGCAATGGTGTGGTGCGCGCCGATTTTTTTGGCAACCAGACAGCAAAGGATATTCAGTTCGTCCGAAGAAGTCGCCGCAATAAACAGCCGTGCTTTGTCCACGCCCGCCTCTTTTTGCACGCTGTAACTTGCGCCGTTGCCGCAAAGCCCCATGACATCATATTGATTGACCATTTCTTCCACGACTTTCGGGTCTTTGTCAATGACCACCACATCGTGCCCTTCCACGGATAAGTGCTCGGTGAGTGCCGCGCCGACCTTGCCGTCGCCGACAATGACGATATTCATAAATTTGCTCTCCTGTTTCGGTTGCAGTTTTGTATTGAAAACGGGCGAAACGCCTATATATCAACTTTGCATTGCACCATAAAGTTGCCGTTCTTGCAATAGCGGCAGACAAAAATCAGCCGCGTCTGCGAATCAGCGGCATTTTTTTCGCCGTTTTGTCTAAAAAGCATATCGCAGTCGGCTGTTCCTTGACATTTTCTATGCATTTGCACCGAAAAATGCTTGTCATATGCGCAGTTTTTATGTATAATAGTATATATTTCCAAAACGGAGGTTTTGAATATGACAGTTCGTGAAATACAGGAAATCCTCTCGGCGCAGGTGATTTGCGGCGAGGAGTTTTTAGACCGTGAGGTGTTTTCCGCCTGCGGCAGTGATATGATGAGCGATGTGCTTGCCTATGTGAAAGAACAGGCGGTGCTTTTGTCGGGGCTTGTGAACCCGCAGGTGGTGCGTACCGCCGAAATGATGGATATGCAGTGTATTGTGTTTGTGCGCGGCAAATATCCCGATGACAGTATTATCGGCCTTGCGCGTGACCGTGATATTGTTCTGCTTTCCACACAGTACCCGATGTTTGCCTCTTGCGGTATGCTGTACGAAAAAGGGCTGCGGGGAGGCGCAATATAATGAGTTTGATTACCCTGCACTACGATGTGCCCGGTGACGATTTCACCCGTGCGGGCGAGGCGTCGGGCAATGTCAAAACCCATTTGAAAAAGTTGGGCTTCAATCCCACGGTGGTTCGCAATGTGGTGATTGCGCTGTATGAGGCGGAAATCAATATGGTCATTCACGCGGGCGGCGGGGAAATTGATGTCGAAATCGACCCCGACCAAATCCGTATGGTGTTAACCGACCACGGCCCCGGCATTCCCGATGTGGAATTGGCAATGCAGGAGGGGTATTCCACCGCGCCCGACAATGTGCGTGCGTTGGGCTTCGGCGCAGGTATGGGTTTGCCGAACATTAAAAAATATACCGATGATATGCAAATCGAAACCGAAATCGGCGTCGGTACGACTATGCGGCTTCGCGTAGATGTTCCCGCGTAAACACCGAAACGGGTTAGATTGATCATTCTACATATTACGGAGATACAAGAGTATGCTGTCAACTGAATTTTTCCATTCCGTGCGATTGGACGAAGAAAAATGCAAAGGCTGCATTAACTGCATCAAACGCTGTCCGACGGGCGCCATTCGCGTGCGCCGCGGCAAAGCATATATTATTTCGGAACGTTGCATCGACTGCGGCGAGTGTATTCGCATTTGTCCCAATCACGCAAAATACGCCGAAAAATACTCATTTAATGAAATATTGCAATACAAATACCGCATCGCTCTGCCCGCCCCGACGCTGTACGGGCAGTTTAACAATTTAGACGATGTGGACTATGTGCTCAATGGCTTTTTGCAAATGGGCTTTGACGATGTGTTTGAAGTTTCGGTCGGTGCGGAATTGGTGTCGGATGCAACGCGCGCCTATATGCAGCGGCAGGATATTGTGCGCCCTGTCATTTCCTCGGCGTGCCCCGCGATTGTGCGGCTTATCCGCGTTCGTTTCCCGAATCTCATTCCCAATGTGCTCGATTTAAACGCACCGTTAGAGGAGGCGGCGCGGCTTGCACGCGCCCGCGCAGTTGAAAAAACAGGGCTTGCGCCCGAGGATATCGGTGTGTTTTTTATCACGCCTTGCACGGCGAAAATCACCGCGATTAAACAGCCGATTTGCAATGAAAAATCCCATATCAGCGGTGTGTTTGCCATCAAAGATATTTACCCTGTGCTCGTTGGGCAAATGGATAAACTGACCGAAGTAAAGCCACTGAAAAATTCCGGCATTTTGGGCGTTGGCTGGGCGTCTTCGGGCGGGGAGTCCGCAGCGCTGATTAAAGAACGGTATCTTGCGGCAGACGGCATAGAAAATGTCATCAAGGTTTTGGAAGAGGTCGAGGACGAAAAGTTAAACGATTTGGATTTCATTGAACTGAACGCCTGCTCGGGCGGCTGTGTCGGCGGCCCGCTGACCGTTGAAAACCCGTATGTCGCAAAAGCGCGCCTGCAAAGACTGCGCAAATATTTGCCCGTTTCCTGCAACCATTTGGGAACGGAAACCATCCCGCACGAAATGCAGTGGGAAAAACCGTTGGCACCCGTCAGCATTATGAAACTCGACACGGATTTGCGCCGTGCGATGGAAAAGATGGCGAAAATGAACGAAATCGAAAAAACCTTGCCGGGGCTCGACTGCGGCACTTGCGGCGCGCCGTCCTGCCGTGATTTGGCGGAGGATATTGTGCGCGGCAAAGCGTCGATTGAAGATTGCGTATTCTTCACGCGCGAAAATGCCGACGGCAGTAACTACATTCCCATTCCCGCGCCGTTCCGCAAGTCGGACGAGTCGAAAAAATCGGAGTAATCGAAGATTAGGTGATGATATGACTGTAAAGGAATTTGCACAGCAGCAAAGTTTAACCGTTGCGGTTGAAGGGGATTTATCCCGCGAAATCGGCGGCGGCTACTGCGGCGATTTGTTGAGTTGGGTAATGTCGCGCGCCGAGAGTGATGACTGTTGGTTTACGGTGATGGGCAATGTCAACGCCGTGGCTGTCAGCGTGCTTGCGGATTGCGCCTGCATTGTACTTTGTGAAAACGCACCGTTAGACGATGACGCGAAATTAAAAGCCGAACAGCAGGGTGTGAATATTTTGCTGTCTGAACAGAACGCCTACACGCTCGCCGCGGCACTTTCAAAAGCCTTATGAAGATTTACGCGGACTTGCATATGCATTCGTGCCTGTCGCCCTGCGGCGACAACGATATGACGCCCTACAACCTTGTCAATATGGCAAAACTGTTGGGCTTTGATATGATTGCCTTAACCGACCACAATTCCTGCCGCAACTGCAAAAGTGCCATATCTGTCGGCAAAGAAATCGGCTTGACGGTTGTGCCCGGTATGGAACTTTGCACCGCCGAGGAAATACATTGCGTTTGCCTGTTGCCTGATTTGGACGCGGCAGATGCGTTCTCTCAGCATATTCACGGTACAATGCCGCCTGTTGAAAATCGACCCGAGATTTTTGGGGAACAACGCGTTATGGATACAGCAGACGGTGTTTTGGATACCGAGCCTTTGCTTTTAACCACGGCGAGTTCGGTTTCGGTCGATGATTTGGTGCCGTTGGTGCGTTCCTTTGGCGGCACATGTTTTCCCGCGCATTTGGACCGCGCGTCATACAGCATTCTGTCCGTGTTGGGCTTTTTGTATCCCGAACTGCAATTCACCACAGCGGAATTTACGCACAAAGCCTTTTTACCACAGTATTTCGAAAAGCATCCGCTTTTGCAGGGAATGCATATTGTGCGCAATTCCGACGCGCATTATCTTGAAAATATGGTTGAACCCGCCGAGCCGCTTGACCTGCGCGAAAATTCCGCCCAAGCCTTGATTGACTATATCAACGGGATAGCGTAGCCGTGACGCAGAATAAATCGTGATTTTTTGTAGGGGGCGACGACACGGCGCCCCGTAACAAATGCCGCACAATTTATTTTGCCGGGTACGGAACGGTCTTGACCGTTCCGCGAATCATACCGAAGCATATAAATTTGTCATTCTGAGCCGTTAGGCGAAGAATCTCATTTTGCACATTTTTATTTATGCTTTTTGAGATTCTTCACTTCGTTCAGAATGACAATCAGGCGGGTTTCTATGCCCGCCCGTAATACGACAAAAAAACCACCGTCCCTCGGGGCGGCGTTTTTTTGCGCATTTTTGCCTGTCGGCGCGTTTTGCGCTTACGGGCTTTTCTTTTTTATCGATTTTTTCGAAAAAATCACCGCATTTGCGAAAAAAGATGAAAAATTGCCCCCACCACGCCGATTTTTGGAAAAATATGGATTTTTTTGTGCAATTTGTTCGAAAAAACTGTAAAAAATTCTCCGTTTTACGCAAAATAAATCTTGCATTTAGGCGCGGAATACATTATAATAAGAGCAAATAGGAGCGCATTTTCATAGAAAAGGCGAGAAAAGGTGAATTTTTCACTGCATTTTCCTGTTTGTGTGAGAGAAAGGAGTGTGAGGCAGCGTGTCTTTTTGGGGCAATTATCCGCATACGCTGGATTCGAAAAACCGTTTGTTTATCCCCGCGAAGTTCCGCGACGGCTTGGGCGATTCTTTTGTGCTGTACGCGCCCAAAAACGATAACTGCCTGTACGCTTATAATGTAAAGGATTGGGAAGATATCTGCGCGGAAGTGATTGAAAGCGGCGACTTGAATATGCAGCGTTACATTTTTGACGATGCCGTTGCCGTTGAGCCGGATAAACAGGGTAGAATTACCGTGAAGGCGGATTTCTGCAAGCGCGTGGGGCTGAAAAAAGAAGTCACCGTAGCGGGCGTCGGCAAGCGCGTGGAAATTTGGGATACGCAAAAACGCGCCGAAGCAATGGCACGCGCCGAAGCGCTTTCGGAAAGTTATCCGCGTATTCATTTTTAACGGGGAGTGCGGACGATGGAATTTACGCATATTCCCGTGCTGTTTCAGGAAACGATCGATTCTTTACACATAAAGCCCGACGGGGTGTATGTAGATTGCACGGCGGGCGGCGGCGGGCATTCCAAAGCAATTTTGGAACGCCTTTCCGAACAGGGTACGCTCATTGCCATTGACCGTGACCCCGAAGCAATAGAAATTTTACAGGCGCGTTTGGGGGCGTTCCCGCAAGCGCGCATTGTGCACGATACCTTTAATCATATCGGCACCGTTTTGGGTGAAACACGCGCAGACGGTATCCTCGCTGACCTCGGTGTCAGTTCGCACCAGTTGGATACCGCAGAACGCGGATTTTCGTTTCACAAGGACGCGCCTCTGGATATGCGTATGAGCAAGACGGGGCTTTCGGCTTACGATGTGGTGAATACTTACAGCGAAGCGGCACTTTCCAAAATTTTGTTTGAATACGGCGAAGAAAAATTCGCCAAAAGTATTGCGCGAAACATTGTGAAAAGCCGTGAAACCAAACCGATTGCCACAACCTTTGATTTGATTGATGTAATCAAGGCGTCTATGCCGCAAAAGGCGATGCGTGACGCGCACCCTGCACGGCGCACTTTTCAGGCGATACGCATTGAGGTGAACGGTGAACTTACCCAACTCGATACGGCGCTCGACGCGATGTTTGACGCTTTGCAGGTCGGCGGCATTCTGTCGGTGATTACCTTTCACTCGTTAGAGGACAGAATGGTCAAACAACGGTTTAAGCGGTTCGCGCAAGGCTGTACTTGCCCCAAGGATTTCCCCGTTTGCGTTTGCGGCAACACGCCGCGCGGCGAAATCCTCCTGAAAGGGCTTGCGCCCAGCGAACAGGAACTCCAAGAAAACTACCGTGCGCATTCGGCAAGATTGCGAAGCATTCAAAAAATAAGAGAATAACACAAATTTCGGTGTGCATATAAAGGAAGGAAAGGATTATGGCGAATTATCAAAAATACAGCGACGCGGATTTTGCGCGCTTTGAGCCGAGAGCCTCGGCATAGAATCAAAATGCCGCGCACAAAATAGAACCGATGCCGCCGTTTGAAGAACAGCAAACGCCGCAAATGGAATTGGTGCGGCGCAAGAAAAAAACGGTCGCCGAGGCGAAAGAAGAAATGCGCGCAGGCGCACGGCAAACGAGAAAAATACTGGCAATCGCGCTGTGTTTGCTTACGATGTTTGCGGCGCTTTTATACAGCCGCTTGCGTGCCGATGAACTCACGCGGGAAATTGACGCCGCCAACGCGCAGTTGAAAGTGGAACAGGGCGAAAATGTTCGCTTGAATATGCAACTTGATGCTATGATATCTTTGGAAAGAGTCGAGAATTATGCCAAAAACGAACTCGGTATGACGAAGGTGGAAGGGTATCAAATCGAATACATAGACCTTTCGGGGGCGGACAGTGTTACGCTTTCCGGCAACAAAACCGTGAAACCCTTGTCTGCAGAGGATACAGGCAAAAAACTGTCGGAATATCTCAAGGGCGAATAAAATAGGTATAGAACGAGGGTTAAGGCAAATGCCTTAACTCTCGTTGATATGTTTACAGCCATAGTTTTTTTGGATTATTTTGGAAAGGATTGGTGATTGCCGTGCAAAAACGCCCCTCAAAACAAATGGCAAAACGCGCCGCGTGGGCGCTTATGTTTCTTGCGGTTGCGTTTTTATACGGTATCGGCGCGCTGTTTTCCGCCTCGATTGTGCACGGGGAGGAATATCGCCTCAAAGCCGAGCGCAATCAACTTTCCGATACGGAAATTTCCGCACAGCGCGGCACGATATATGATTCCAATATGGAAGTGCTTGCGAAAAGTGCTTCGGCATGGCTTGTGTATGTCAACCCCTCTAAAATCACCGATAACGAGCAACTGGAATTGGTGGTTTCGGGGCTTTGCAGCATTTTAGGCGCGGACGAACAAAGCGTGCGCAATAAACTTTCCAAAACCGAAACCGGTTATCAAAAAATTGCGGGCGAAGTGGAAACCGACACAAAAGATGCGCTCAAAGCGTATTTGACCGAGCATAAGGACAAAAAACTCTCTACCGTTGTGGGCATTGACCCCGATACCAAGCGGTATTACCCGTATTCCTCGTTTGCCTCCACCATTATCGGCTTTACAGACAGCGACGACAACGGCGTCGGTGGGGTGGAAATGCAGTATAACGATGTTTTGACCGGCGTTTCGGGCCGTGTGATTACGGCGAAAAATGCGCGGCAAGGCTCTATGTCGAGCGCCTACGAAACCACGTATGACGCGCAACCGGGCGTTGGATTGGTGCTGACGATTGACGAGGTTATCCAGTATTATTTGGAACAGAGTATGAGCCAGGCAATGGTAGATACAGGCGCAAAATACGCCTATGGGATTGTAATGGATGTCGATACGGGCGCAATACTCGGTATGACAAGCAAACCCGACTTCGACTTGAACAATCCGCGTGTGATTTCCAATCAAACAGTGGCAGAACGAATTGCCGCGATTGAGGACGCGACGGAAAAATCGAAAGAAACAAGCAATGCGTTGTATGCGCAATGGCGCAACCGTACAATCAGCGACACGTATGAGCCGGGCTCGGTTTTCAAAACCGTTGTCGCTTCGGCGGCACTGGAAGAGGGCGTGGTAGATTTAAATACCACATTTACCTGCACGGGCGGCATTCAGGTTGCCAACCATTATCAAAAATGCTGGAAACCCGGCGGCCACGGGCACGAGGATTTAACACAGGGCTTAATGAACTCCTGCAACCCGTTCTTTATTACCATCGGGCAAAAACTCGGCAAAGAAACATTTTTTAAATATTTCGAAGCGTTTGGATTTACGGAAAAAAGCGGTATTGACCTGCCTGCCGAAGCCAATCCCGTGGCGGGAAAAACCTACCACGCGCTTGAAAAAATGGGTATTTCGGAACTGTCTTCCAGTTCGTTCGGGCAGACTTTCCAAGTCAGCCCCATTCAAATGATTACCGCAGTCAATACCATTGCAAACGGCGGCAAACTGATGCAGCCGTATGTGGTGGACGCGAAATTAGACAGCGAAGGCAATGTGATTGAAAAAACAACGCCGACTGTAAAGCGGCAGGTGATTTCCGAAAAAACCGCCTCTACCGTAGCCGGTATGATGGAAAGCGTTGTATCCATCGGTACAGGTAAAAACGCCTATATTGCGGGCTACCATGTCGCAGGAAAAACGGGTACCAGTGAAAAAATCGGTATTGAAGGCGCCTATATCGCCTCGTTTGCAGGTTTTGCCCCTGCGGACAATCCGCAGATTTCCATTTTGATTGCCATTGACGAGCCTGTCGGTGCACACGGCGGCGGCGCGGTAGCCGCCCCCATTGCAGGCGAATTGCTCGAAAAGATTTTGACATATCTCAATGTCGAGCCGCAATATGAAGACAAAGAAATCAGCAGTATTTCTTCCGTTGCACCGTCGCTTATCAATATGACGGTGAGCGAGGCAAAAAATGCGGCGTCAAAATTCAACTTGAAAGTCATCGGTAACGGCGACAAGGTGCTGTCGCAAACCCCCGCCGCAGGCCAGCAAATGCGCACAGGCGGCGTAATTGCAGTGTACACCGAAGAGGGTGCGCTGAAAGAAACTGCGGTTGTGCCGAACCTTTGCAATATGTCTGTTTCCGAGGCCAACCGCGCCGCAGTGAACGCGGGCTTTAATATCCGCATTGCGGGCAATACCAATTCGGGTGAGGTGCTTTCCTACAAGCAAAGCATTGCGGAAAATACCGAAGCGGAAAAAGGCAGCGTCATTACGGTATACTTTAAATCCAATGTGAATGTGGAAGACGGTTAATATCTGTTTGGGTGTGAGAAGTGAAGCACTTTTAGGAGGAAGAAAAGTGAAAATTTCAGAATTATTGCAAAAAGTGCATACACAAAGCGCGTATACCGACGCGCAAATCACCGACATCACCGATAAGTCCAATGCGGTGACAAAGGGTTGCGTGTTCGTGTGCATTTGCGGCGCGCGTTTCGATGGGCATACCGTTGCCTGTGAAGCCGAAAAAAACGGTGCGGCGCTGATTGTTGCCGAGCATGACACAGGGGCTAAAAATCAGGTGATTGTTGAAAATACCCGCAGCGCGTATGCGCTTTTGTGCGCGGCATTTTACGGGTATCCCGCAGAGCACTTAACGCTCATCGGCGTAACGGGCACCAACGGCAAAACCACCACCACAATGCTTTTGCACGGCGTGCTGACCAAAGCAGGCATTTCGGCAGGACTTGTGGGTACGGTGGAAAACCGCGTGGGCGAAACAGCGTATCCCGCGTCGCTCACCACGCCCGACTGCAAAGACTTGCAAAAACTGTTCCGTGAAATGGTCGACAGCGGCTGTACGCATTGCGTGATGGAGGTTTCCTCACAGGCGCTCGCACAGCACCGCGTAGACGGTTGTCACTTTAAAATCGCGCTGTTTACCAATTTAACGCAAGACCATTTGGATTACCACGGCAATTTCGAAAATTATTTGCAGGCGAAAAAACAGTTGTTCCAAAAAGCCGATATTGCCGTTTTGAATGCGGATGACGAAAACGCAACGCGAATGACCGAGGGATTGTCTTTGCAAACCGTGACCTTCTCCGTGCGGCAGGACAGCGCCGATTATACGGCGAAAAATGTGATTTGCAAAGCCGACGGCGTGCAGTACGAACTTTTAGGCAAAGGCGACATCGGGCGCGTGCAGTTAAAAATTCCGGGGCATTTTACAGTGTATAACTCTATGGGCGCGGCGATTTGCGCTATTGAGGCCGGTTTGCCGTTTGAACAGGTGTGCGCGCTTTTGGCGCAGTCACGCGGCGTGCCGGGGCGCGTGGAGGTCGTGCCGACCGATACCGACTATACGGTGCTTATCGACTATGCGCATTCGCCTGACGGGCTCGAAAATGTAATTTCTTCTTTGCGGGAAGTGACGGAACACCGTATTATCACCGTGTTCGGTTGCGGTGGGGACCGTGACCGCACCAAACGCCCGAAAATGGGCAAAATTGTCGGGGATTTGGCAGATGTTGCTGTGGTGACCTCTGACAATCCGCGCAGTGAAAATCCCGATGCGATTGTGCAGGATGTTTTGGCGGGTATGCCTGCTTGTAAAGCAAAAATCAAGGCAATTACCGACCGCACCGAGGCAATTCGCTATGCGCTGTCGATTGCAAAGCCGGGCGATGTGGTTTTGCTGGCGGGTAAAGGACACGAAACTTACCAAATTTTAAATACGGGCAAAATTCATTATGACGAGCGCGAGGTTGTCGCGCAAATCTTGAAAGGGTAAACGGTATGCGCTTGACGCTTCGTGAAATTGAACAGATAACGGGCGGTACGCTTTGCGGGCAGGATGGCGAAATACAAGCCGTCACCATTGACAGCCGCGAAATGCCGCAAAATGCTTTGTATGTCGCCATAAAAGGTGACCGCTTTGACGGGCACGATTTTTGCGCGGCGGCGGTGGAAAACGGCGCTGCGGCAATCGTCGGTGAGCAGGAATTGCACTTGGCTGTGCCGTATATTCGCGTCAAAAGCACGCGGCAGGCGCTTTTGGATATCGCAAAACTGCACCGCAATCACCATAAAGATGTAAAGGTTATAGGCTTAACGGGTAGCGTCGGCAAAACCACCACCAAGGAAATGACCTACGCGGTGCTATCTGCACAATATGAAACCGTGAAAACCGAGGGCAACCTCAATAACGAAATCGGTATGCCGAAAACGCTGTTTCGCATAGACGATTCCACCGAGGCGGCTGTGATTGAAATGGGCATGAACCATTTCGGTGAAATCGCGCGTATGACCGCCGCCTGTCAGCCCGATGCGGCAATTATTACCAATATCGGTGTATCCCATATTGAGTTTTTAGGCTCGCGTGACGGGATTTTACAGGCGAAAACCGAAATTTTAGAGGGTATGCAAACAGGTGCACCGTTGATTTTAAACGGCGATGACGATAAACTGTGGGGGTATGAAAACCCCGATTATAATTTGATTTATTTCGGCATTGATAATCAAAATGCCGATGTGCGCGCGGCGGATATCCGCGAAGAAAACGGCGAAACCGCCTTTACCGTTTGCTTTGACGGCAAAACACAGGCGGTGTGCGTGCCGACCGTCGGTAAGCATAATGTGTATGACGCGCTTGCCGCCTTTGCGGCAGGACTTGTTTTTGAAATTCCGCCCGAAAAAATTGCCGCAGGGCTTAAAAACTTTGCACCGGCGGGTATGCGTCAGCGCATACGGGAAGTGCAGGGGATTACCGTCATTGAAGATTGCTACAATGCCAGCCCCGACTCGCAAAAAGCGGCACTGAATGTTTTGTGCGCCGCAAAGGCAAAACGCAAAATCGCGGTTTTGGGCGATATGTTGGAACTCGGCAGTTTTGCCGAAACCGCCCACCGTACCGTCGGCGAATATGCCGCTGAAAAACAGGTGGATTTGCTTTACTGCTACGGGCAAAATGCCGCGTTTATTGCAGATGCGGCGAAAAACGCTGTAAAGACTTTACACTTTACAGATAAATCAGTGCTTTTTGATGCCCTGCTTTCCGAAATTCGCGCGGGCGATGCGGTTTTGTTCAAAGCAAGCCGCGGTATGGCGCTGGAAGAAGTTATTGAAAAACTCTATGGGGAGTGGAAGAAACAATGAATACCGTATTGGCAATCGTGCTTGCAATCGCAATCAGTTTTTTAATTGCATTTTTACTCGGCTTTGTGCTCATTCCGTGGCTTAGAAAACTGCATTTCGGGCAAACTATTTTAGAAATCGGGCCCGCGTGGCATAAGTCAAAACAAGGCACACCCGTTATGGGCGGCTTTATGTTTATTGTGAGTACCGTAGTGGCATTTGCCGCAGTCGCGCTGACGGATTATCTGCTCGGCGGCAAACTCTTCACAAGCGGCGTCTTGGTAGAGGACAGCATCAAAATCAAGTTGATTGCAGGGCTTTTAATGGCGTTGGGATTTGGTATGATTGGTTTTGCCGACGACTACATTAAAGTTGTGAAAAAACGCAACTTGGGGCTGACAATTACGCAAAAATCCATTGCCCAAATCCTGTTGATGCTCGCGTATCTCGGTGCGCTGTATATGTCGGGCAACACCTTTATGTTCATTCCGTTCGTCGGCAATGTGGATTTGCATTTCTTCTTTTGGATTTTCGGTATGGCGGTCATTTACGCCACCGTAAACGCCGTAAACTTCACCGACGGCGTAGACGGGCTTTGCGGCTCTGTCACCGCAGTTGCGGCGCTTGCATTTTTAATTGCCGCGTGCTTAAAGGGACTTTTCGGTGTCGGCATTCTCGCGGGCGCGTTAATGGGCGGTTGCCTTGGTTATCTTATTTGGAACTGGAATCCGTCCAAAATTATGATGGGCGACACAGGCTCCATGTTCTTGGGCGGTATGGTTGTCGCGCTCGCGTATGCGATTGACTGCCCGCTGATGATTTTGTGCTTCGGCATTATTTATGTAATTGAAATGCTGTCGGATGTGTTGCAAATCGGCTATTTCAAAGCCACGCACGGCAAACGCATTTTCAAAATGGCACCGATTCACCATCATTTTGAAATGTGCGGTTGGAAAGAGAAAAAAATCGTGGTGATTTTTACCCTTGTAAACGCGCTCGGCGCGGCGGTGGGGTTGTTGCTTCTGTATTTCGGCGCGCCGCACGCATAAATGCGGGTTTAATCTGTAAAGGAGGAGAGCATATTGGCAAATACTGCTGTAAGAAACCAACGCACAGCGGCGAAAAAAGCACCGAAAAAACGCTCGGATTTTTGGGCGGTCGGCAAACTCGATGTCCCGTTTTTGCTGTTGGTGATGACGATTTTGACCATCGGGCTCGTTATGCTGTTCTCCGCAAGTTACACCTACGCATATTACAACGAACACGGCGACAGCGCGTATTTCTTCAAGCGCCAATTCGTGTTTGCCGTTGTGGGTGTAATCGCGATGTTCTTTGTGTCCAAAGTACGCTATGATTATTTTAAACTGTTTGCCATTCCCGCTGTTTTGCTTTCGTGGTTTTTGTTGGTGATCGTTTTGTTTTTGCCGCCGGTCAAACCCGGATTTCACCGTTGGATAAACCTCGGCTTGTTCACCTTTCAACCGTCGGAAATTGCAAAACTCGCCATTATTCTGTTCTGCGCGTGGCATATGGATAAAAACCATAAACGCATTATCGGTAAGCGCGAAAACCCTTCGAAGTTTTCCAAAACCGTAAAAGAGTTGTCTAACGGGAAAATCGTAGTTTATGACTCTTTTGCGATGCTGTGTCTGTACGGCGTTATCATTGCCGTGACCGCAGGGCTTGTGTATCTTGAAAATCACCTGTCGGGCACCATTTTGATTTTTGCTATCGGTGTTGTTATGATGTTCTTGGGCGAAGTCAAACAGCATTGGTTTATTTTGATAGGTGCGTTGGCGGTTGTCGCGGTGGTATTCTTTATTTTCAATCCCGAAATCCTCGAAAAATACGCAGGTGAACGCATCACGGCGTGGCTTGACAAATCCTATGAGCCGCGTGGCGCACGCTGGCAGACGAACAACTCTTTGTATGCTATCGGCTCGGGCGGGCTGTTCGGTACGGGACTCGGGAATTCCAAGCAAAAACATTTGTATGTTTCCGAACCGCAAAATGACTTTATTTTTGCGATTGTCTGTGAAGAACTTGGTTTCCTGCGCGCGGCGGGCATCATTCTTTTGTATGTTTTGCTGGTAGCGCGCGGCGTCAAAATCGGCTTGCGTGCGAAAGACCGTTTCGGCGCACTGCTTGCGATGGGTATTGTGTTCCAAGTGGGACTGCAAACCGCGCTCAACATCGCGGTTGTCACCGACGCGTTGCCGAACACGGGTATCAGTTTGCCGTTTTTCAGTTACGGCGGGACTTCATTGATGATGTTGCTGTTTGAAATGGGCGTGGTACTTTCCGTGTCGCGTTATTCTCGACTTGAAAAAAATTAACCCGAAAGGGGAATATACAGAAGTATGAAAATCGTATTTGCCGCAGGCGGCACGGGCGGGCACATTAACCCCGCACTCAGCGCCGCAGGCGAGGTGAAACGGCGGTATCCCGACGCCGAAATCCTGTTTATCGGCACGGCGGACCATATGGAGGCGCGCTTGGTGCCGGCGGCGGGTTT
>CAMGGF010000012.1 GCA_946055445.1 uncultured Ruminococcus sp.
CTGTTTCGGCAAGGATGAAAATGCGCCCCGCGAATACACGCGGGGCGCAAAATCTATCTGCTGTTTACGAAAAGTCTGCCGTTCAGCCGTCGGTTTCAGGCTCTAACACCGAATAGCCGCCGTCACTGCGTTTATACACCACATTAACCGTTTCCGTTTCGGCGTTGCGGAACATATAAAACGCGTGACCGAGCATATTCATTTGCAAAATCGCCTCGTCCACGGTTTCGGGCTTTAAGGCAACGGTTTTGCGGCGGATAACATCGTATTCCTCCTCAACCTCTGCCGCGTCGGGTGCGTTAAACACCTCGTCAAACGAAACCTCGCGGAGTCTGCGTTCCAGTTTTGTTTTATTTTTACGGATTTGGCGAATGAGCGAATCAACGCAAGCGTCCAGCGCATCCTCCAAATCCTGCGAGCGCTCTTGCGCGCGGAATATAAAGCCGCCCTTTTGCAGGGTGATTTCAACAATTTTGATGTTTTTCTCCACGGTGGCGGTGATTTTCGCCGCCGCGTCGGGGCCGAAGAATTTTTCGACCTTTTGCAATTTTTTCTCGGCATGCGCCTTAAAGGACTCTCTGGGTGTGCATTTTCTGCCGATGATGGTAATGTTCATTATGACATCCCCTTTGTATATATTCAAAAGCGTTTCCGCCTTTGTTTTCTACATCTTCAGTATAGCACACTTTGTTTAAAAAATAAAGACTATTTTTGAAATTTTTGTTAAGTTTGTATAATTTTGTCGGGATTTAAATCATTTTGGAGAAATGACACCGCACGCGGCGGGGATAAGTCGCCCGTAAGATTTACGGCACTTTTGCGGACAGGCGAGGACGCCTGTCCCTACGCGCACACAATACAGTTCGTGCGTAGGGGCGATTCGCGAATCGCCCGAATGTCATTCTGCGCCGTCAGGCGAAGAATCTCGTTTCGCATAGTCTGTACTGTGCAATGTTTGAGATCCTTCGCTTCGCTCAGGATGACAATAGCAGTTTACAGCGTCATTTCTGCATGGCGGGTGACATGGCACCCGATATTGACTGCCGCGGGCAGACCCGCGATATGCGTGGGCGCGACCTCAATATTCACCGCCAGCGCCGTGGTTTTGCCGCCGAAGCCCTGCGGGCCGATGCCGAGCGCATTGATGCGTTCTAAAAGCCGCGCTTCCATTTCGGCATAAAACGGATTTTCGTTGCGCACGGACACGGGGCGGCACAGCGCTTTTTTGGCAAGATAAGCGCAATACTCAAAATCGCCGCCGAACCCGACGCCGAGCACCATCGGCGGGCAGGGATTGCCGCCTGCGTCGCGGACAACCTGCACCACAAAGTCCTCCAAATCCGCCGCCTTTGCGGACGGCGTAAACATTTTCATTTGACTCATATTTTCACTGCCGAAGCCTTTGGGCGCGGCAAGAATATGGATTTTATCGCCGGGAACAATGCGTGTATGTATGACAGCAGGGGTATTGTCCTCCGTATTCACGCGGTCAAGCGGGTCGCGTACCACGGATTTGCGCAAAAGCCCCTCGGTGTACCCCTTTGCCACGCCGCGGTTGACCGCCGCCTCAAAATCACCGCCGACGATATGCACCTCCTGCCCGATTTCAAAAAACAGCACCGCCATACCGGTATCCTGACAAATCGGGATATCCAAGTCCTTTGCCGCCTCTAAATTCTCTAAAAGCGAGCCCATAATTTGTTTGGGGAGTGCGTCGCACTCTGCTTTTTCGCCGCAGGCAATACACCCGCGCAAATCGTCGGGCAAAATTTTGTTGGCGCGCACAACAAGCGTCGCCACGGCATTTTCAATTTCCTGTACGCTGACTTCTCGCATCATCTTTTTCCCTCACAAAAACAGGCAGACGAGCACTCGTCTGCCTGCGTATTTTTTTACTTACGGCGCGAATACGAACCGCGTTTGCCGCCATCATTCGCACGCTTTAAATCCGAAATCTTTTCGTCGCTGACCTGTTTGAAGCGCGCCATCATATCCTCAAAAGACTGCGGCTCGCTGCTCTTCGGTTCGGCACCTTTCCAAACATTCGGTGCGCCGCTTCGTCTGCCGTTTTGGCGATCCCTACGCGGGCGCTCTCCCGCGCCTTGTGCGGGCGGATCCATTGTCTTTTTAATGGACAGGCTGACTTTCCCCTCAGGCGTTACATCTAAAACCTTGACCTTTACGGTCTGCCCCTCTTTCAAAAACTCGTGAATGTCGCTGACGAAACTCGTAGAAACTTCGGAAATATGTACCATACCGGTTACATTGTCCGGTAAGGCGACAAACGCCCCGAAATTTGTCAGCCCCGTCACTTTGCCTTCGAGAATTGCCCCAACTTCGACCATATAAAAGAATTGTCCTCCCGATGAGCAACAAAATGCAAATCAGTTGCTCGGTGTAATATCGTAGTATACCTTTTCATCAGGCATAACATACCCTAATTTTTCGCGTGCGACGCGCTCGATATATTGCTTTTCATCGCCGCCGTCAACAACCGCTTGCAAACGCTCGTTTTCCGCCTGTTGCTGTTCGACCTGCGCGCGAACTTCTGCCGCCTGTTTTTCTTTTTCGCGAATTTCCAACTGTGCGCTGATGAAACTAATCACAAAATACCCTACCGCAAGCAGCAGAGCCAAAATTAAAATGAAACTATGTTTTTGGGGTTTTCTCTTTTTTGCTTTCATTTCCCTTACCGTTTCTTTCATCGCGTTTGGGTTTGCCCCCGTCGGAATATACTCTAACGGTTAGATTATACAACATACCTTTCACATTTTTCAAGTGGAATTTTGATTTTTTTACTGAAATTTTCGATTTTTTCTGTGCTTTTTGAACATTTTTTGCAATTTTCCCTTTGCATTTCTTCATAAAGTGTAAAATCGGCGCTGAAATCTTACGAAATAACGCGCTGAAAAATCGCCGCAATCCCGCCGCCGCGCGTGCCATTCGGACGGAGAAAAACGCGCCGAAAGTATAGGCATACAGCAAAAAGCCAAGCAAAATACCGAAAAGCACATAGCCGCGAAACTGCCCGTTGAGGACGGTCAGGGCAAATAAAAACACCAAAAATCCCGCCGTAAGGGAAAACAGCAAATCCGAAACGCGGTAGGCGCGGTCACTTTTTTGCACCAAAAGCCGCAAAATACGAAACACATCGTACACCGTTCCCAAAAAGAAACCGAACCCGATTGCATACAAAAAAATACGGATTTGCGCCCCCGAAGAGAAAATATATGTCATCAGCGGAACACCTTATTCCAAAACGAACCCTGTTGCGGCTTTTGCGCGCGGTCGGTATAAGTTAGCGCCGTAATCTCGCCCTCTACCGCAAGTTCGCCCATTTCCAAACTCAAACGGTTGATATGCAAGTCCGTTCCCTTTACGGTCAGTTCCCCCATTTGTGTAAACACAATCACGGTTTGTTCATCAAAACTGTCCACATCAGAAACGCCCGAAACTGTCAGGCGGCATCTGTCTTCCAGCACCAAATTGTGCGGAATTTGCATTGCATTTGCTTGATTTAGTTCATTTAACGCCATAAAAAAGAACCTCCCTTATGCAAATCCTATGCACAAGGGAGAGAAACTATGCTTGCAACAGCCCCGAAAGCAGTATGGGGTGGCGCGTTGTGATATTGTCGGGCGAAAAAGTTAAAAGATTGCGCATCACCAATTTGTTGTCCGCCGTCCAAAACGAAACTTTTAAGCCTTCGGCGTGGAACACTTCGCAGAGTTTTTTGCTTGCATTTTTGTAGTTGCAATTTATGCCGACTGCGCCGCTTCGCTTGACTTCTTCGGCGATACTTTTTAAATATGTTTCATCTTCCAACCGCATTTTGTTTAAGTCGGCGTTTAGGTAGTAGGGGATTTCGGGCGCGTCGATTTTTACGGTTTGGGTGTGTTCCGCCTCTACACCCGTAAAGAAACAGCGGTCAACCAATTCGTATTGCTGTACCAAATCGGCAATTTCGGGGATATTGGAAAAGGCTTTCAAATCCAAATTCACTTGAATACTGTCGGAACGGTCGGCGATAAGCGCCAGCGCTTCTTCCAGCAAAACGCCCTCGTCCTCTCCCGCTGTTTCGGCGTGCAATAACACGGGCGTGCCGTCATTTCGCACGGAAACATCGACTTCCAAAACAGGCACTTGCAAAGCAATTGCTTTTTCAATAAATTCCAAAGAATTTTCCGCCGTATTTTCCGCGCCGCTGTGGGCGGTATAAGTAAAGCCGGCAGGCAAGTCGATTTTTCCGTTGACAATGCGGTTTAACTCCACGCCTGCGCGCGTCAGCAACAAGGCGCCTGCCGCACCGACGGCAACTGCAAGAATTTTCGTAACGGTTTTCATAAGTCTACTCCTTTCGGCTTTTGGGTATGCCTCTAATCGACCTTTTTCAGCCACACGCCGTCCGCCTTGATTTTTTCAATACGGTCGCCGGTCACATAATACACATCTTTCGAAATATCCATCATTGCGCGGTCGTTCATCGAGTCGGTATAAAACTCGTCGATTTCTTCGTCGCCGTACTGCTCGCGATAGGCGGCGATTTTCGCCTCGCGGTAGCACACGCGCCCGATTTCACCGGTCTGCAAATCCACTTCGGTGCCGATGTAATGCCGAATGCCGATGCGGCGGCAAATTTCGCTGAGCATCACCTCAGGGCATGCGGAAACAATCACATCGTCCTCGCGCTGAATCTTCGGGTAAAAACTTTTGATTTTCTTTTCGTGCTCGTCCCAAAAATCCACAATCGACTGTTCAATATCCGAAAACTGCGCACAACATTCCTTTAAAATATAGCCGTAATCCTTTTTGACATCGTCCAATTTCACTTTGCCCAATTTATAAAGCACAAAGCCCTCGCCGAATTTCGGCACATATTTTGCAATGGCTTTCGGCTCTTTTTTGAGATAATACATAAAAATATCAAAGCCGCTTTCGCCGTCATAAATGGTGTTGTCAAAATCAAACACACGCATAATAAAGTCCCCTCGCCGTTTAAAACTCTACATCTGTATGTAATAGTAGCATTCTGCAGTTTGTTCGTCAAGAAAAATCCGACGGTTGCAATACGCCTTTTTCGGTGATGAACGCGGTAATCAAACTGTGGTCGGTCACATCAAACGCGGGATTGAGCGTTTTTACATTTTTGGGGATTTTGGGCGTTTCATACCAAAGGGAACGCAACTCTTCGCCGTCGCGCTGTTCAATCGGGATTTCGGCACCCGTGGGGGTGTTTTTGTCAATCGTTGAAAACGGCGCGCAAACATAAAACGGAATACCGTAATATTTTGCCAAAATTGCCACAGCGGAAGTCCCGATTTTGTTGGCGGTATCGCCGTTTTTCGCCACGCGGTCACAGCCGACCAATACCGCCTGCACCAAGCCCTGTTGCATCGCGTAAGACGCCATATTATCGCAAAGCACGGTGACATCCACGCCTGCTTCGCACAGTTCATACGCCGTCAGCCGCGCGCCCTGCAAAAGCGGGCGGGTTTCGTCGGCAAAGACTTTGATAGTATGCCCTTGTTCTTTTGCGATATACACGGGCGCGAGTGCCGTGCCGTATTTGACCGTGGCAAGCCGCCCCGCGTTGCAGTGTGTTAAAACCGCATCGCAATTTTTCAAAAGTGCCGCACCGTATTCCCCGATTTTGCGGCAGACGGCAATATCCGCCGCGTGCAATTCCAACGCCCGCGCCGTCAACGCCGCCTTTTGTGCTGCAATGGGTGCTTGCGCGTGTAAAACCTGCGTTTTGCGCATTTCGTTTACTGCCCACGACAAATTGACCGCCGTGGGGCGCGCGGCTTCGAGTATTGCGGCATTTTTTTGGAATTCCACTTGGAATTCGGCAATCGTTTTCGCCGTGCTTGCATTAGAGAGCACAGAGAGCCCCACCGCCGCCGCGATACCGATGGCGGGTGCGCCGCGCACGCGTAGCCGATAAATTGCCTCGACCATATCCTCTAAACGAGAAAGCGAGAGCACAACGGTTTTGTTCGGCAATTCGGTTTGGTCTAACAGCAAAAGGCGATTGTGTTCGATGTCAAAATGCACCGTTTCGCCGTGTAAATCATACATACAGTTTCTCCGATTTTGTAAAGGGAATATCCTTTACAGTTTTCTGATAATCTGACAAATCAGCGTTTGCATTTCGGCGCCTTTTCTGCGCCCCGCTTCCAAAACTTCTTCCTCGGTCAGCGGTTGTTTCAAGATGCCCGCCGCCATATTGGAAATTAGGGAAAACGCTAACACACGCATACCGCAGTGGTTTGCGGCAATCACCTCGGGCACGGTGGACATACCGACCGCGTCCGCGCCGAGGGTGCGAAATGCGCGGATTTCGGCGGGCGTTTCATAACTCGGTCCCGAGCATGCAAGGTAAACGCCTTTACAGATATTGATACCTGTCTCTTTGGCGCACTGTTCGGCAAGTGCGCGCAATTCGGGATTGTAGGCAAAACTCATATCGGGGAAACGGCACCCGAATGCATCATCGTTTCTGCCGACCAACGGATTTTTGCCCATAAAATTGATGTGGTCTTCAATCAGCATTATATCGCCGACGGAAAATGCGGTATTCACCCCACCCGCGGCATTCGTTAAAATCAGCGTCTCTACCCCGAGGCAACGCAAAGTGCGCACGGGCAGTAAAATGTCAGCCATATCGTGCCCCTCATAGAAGTGCAGACGCCCTTGCATACAAATCACATCTTTTCCCGCAAGCGTGCCCGCGATAAATCGCCCTTTGTGCCCCGGGGCGGTGGAAACGGGAAAATCTTCGAGGTCTTTGTAATCTACAAACACAGGATTTTCAATTTTTTCGCCCAAATCCCCAAGCCCCGAGCCCAAAATAATCCCGATTTTCGGCTGTACGGTGATTTTGGCTTTCAGTTGTTCTGCATATTGCGCGGCAGTTTTACGCATTTTTCGCGACCTCCTTTTGGATACGGCGGGTACGCTGTTCCACCTCAAATTTGATTTTTTCAATATCCAAGGTCAAATATTCGCCGTCGCGATACAGCACTTTGCCGTCTGCCATCGTCAGAACCACATCTTCGCCGCTTGCGGCATAGACAAGATTGTTCACCGTATCGTTGTGCGGACACATATGCACGGTGTCTAAATCCACCGCGATGAAATCCGCTTTGTTGCCGACGGCAATCACGCCGCTGTCGTCGCGCCCTTGGGAATGCCAGCCGTTGACGGTGGCAATTTTCAATACATCACGCTCGGAAACAATATCGGGCGCACGGCGAATACCTTTCGGCAACAGCGCGCAAAGATACATTTCTTTGAACATATCGAGGTTATTGTTTGACGCGACCGAGTCCGTACCGAGCGCAACATTGACGCCTTTTTTGAGCAGTGCGTACACATCGCACACCCCACTGCCGAGTTTTAGGTTGCTGGCAGGATTGGTCGCAACGGTCACGCCTTTTTCTTTGAAAATTTCGCGGTCTTTCTCGGTCACCCACACGCAGTGCGCCGCCGTACAGGGCACATCGAACACGCCGCAAGCGGCGAACAGTTCGGCAGGGGTTAACCCGCCGTGGCGCTGTTTACATTCCTCGTGCTCTTTTTCGGTTTCGGACAGGTGGATATGCGCGCGAAGCCCATGCGCCTTGACGCTTTCCCCAAACTGCTCGATAACCGTGCGGCGGTTGGTATACTCCGCATGCAAACTCATATCGATTTTTACGCGCCCTTCACAAGCGTTATGGTAAGTTTTAATGAGATTTTCACTTTCCTGAAAACTCGGAATTTCGGCAATATCACAATCCGCGAAACTCGTAATCGCCCGACCGAAATTGCATTTGATGCCACTGTCCGCAACGGCGCGCAAGACATTTTCGGAAAAGAAATACATATCGGTAAACGATGCTGTGCCCGTTCGAATCATTTCGGCAATGGCAAGCGCGGTGCTGTAATAGGCGTCCTCATTTTGTATTTTATCTTCAAACGGGAACACGCGGTCCTCCAGCCACCGCTGTAACGGCAGATTTTCGGCATAGCCGCGCAACAGCGTCATTGCCGCGTGGGAATGGGCATTGACAAGTGCGGGCATTAACAGCCGATTTTTTCCGTTATACACTTCTCCGAAATCCTCTGTGGGCGCGCTGTCGCCGATAAAGGCAATTTTGTCTTCGCGCACGCCGACGAATTTGTGCGGTTCTATGTTGAAATCTTCATTTAATATGGCTATATCTTTAAAAAGCATCGTTTATTCCTCCGCTGTAACGGTTACACAGACGAGTTCGGGGCGATTCAATACACGCACGGGAAACAGGCTGTTCCCCAAGCCCCGACTGACATACAAAACCGTTTCGTTTTCCGTAAATTCTCCCGCATCATACTGCGGAAACAGCCCTTGGTCGGGCGCGGCAAGCCCGCCGACAAACGGCAAGCGCACCTGCCCGCCGTGGGTATGCCCCGAAAAGACGAAATCCACGCCCGCCGCCGCATAATTTGTAAGTTCCTGCGGCTCGTGCGCCAACAGGATTTGCAAGGTGTTTTCGGGCAAATCCGCACAAAGCGTTTGGAGTGTGCCGCCTGCCAAATGCGCATCGTCCAAACCCAAAAGTACGATTTCGCACCCGCGCACGGAAACGGTTTGTGTTTCGTCATTTAAAATCTGCACGCCGCTTTCCCGAAGTCCTGCGTATAATGCGGTTTTGCGGTCAATCCGCAAGCGATTTTCGTGGTTGCCCGATACATAGTATACAGGCGCAATCTCCGTTGCCGCCGCTGAAAAATCCAGCACAACCTCTATATCCGTGCGGCAGCAGTCCGCCGCGTCCCCTGTCATCAAAATCAAATCCGGATTTTGTTCGCGGATACGCGAGAGCAGTTTTTCGTTTTGCTTGCCGAAAGATTTGTTATGCAAATCCGACACCTGCACAATTTTAAGCCCCTCTTTCGGTACATCTTTCGCCGTTGCAGCCGCATACTGCGTCAAAGTCAAATCATTGTTTTGCCACAGGACGAAACCAATGAAAAACAAAAGTGCAATCGCAAGCAATACGGCGTCGCGCCCGCGCCACTTTTTGCTCGTTTTCTGTTTCATATACATATAAATTTGGGGCGAAAACCTTGTTCCGCCCCCAAAAATTACACAGTTTCAAATTCGACGGTTTCAATCACAACATCTTGGAGTGGTTTGTTTTGGAAAAAGTCCACCTTCACTGCGGCAATGCTGTCCACAACCTCTAAACCGTCCACAACCTGCCCGAATACCGTATGTTTGTAGTCCAGCCACGGCGTACCGCCTATTTTTTCATATGCCCGTATGCAATCATTCGGGAACAGTTCTTCGGGCGCGGTTTCCAACTGGTCAATCATATCGTCGGACACATTTTTTGCCTGCACAATAAAGAACTGACTGCCGTTGGTGTTGGGTCCTGCATTTGCCATGGAAACCGCACCGCGCAGGTTATGCAGTTCCGGCGTAAATTCGTCCTCGAAACTTTCGCCCCAAATGCTTTCGCCGCCCATACCCGAACCCGTCGGGTCGCCGCCCTGAATCATAAAATCATGGATGACGCGGTGAAAAATCAACCCGTTATAGTAGCCGTTTTGGGCGTGGGTTTTAAAGTTTTCCACCGCTTTGGGCGCAAAATCCGGAAATAAACGGATTTTAATATCCCCCATATTGGTTTTCAGCACAGCGAGGGTTTCGCCCGCCTTCGGCGCATCAGTCTGCAACATCGTTTGCATCTCCTTTTCCTTGATTCGTGGTCATAATTTGATTTCTGCCGTTTGCTTTTGCCGCATACAAAAGCATATCGGCTTTTTCGATATATGTATCAATGTGGCTTTCTGCCGTGGGGATTTCCGAATAAATCCCGACAGACAGCGTAATGGTCTGCTTGCAATTCGGAATTTGCAAATTGGAAACCGCTTTCGAAACGCGGTTCATGACCAAAAATGCATCGGAACGGCTTTGGTCGCGGAACAAAACGGTCAGTTCATCGCCGCCGATGCGGTATGCATACACCTTTTCCGTTTCCGCCGCGTGTAACACACCACCTACCGCGCGCAGACACGCGTCGCCAACTGTATGCCCGTAAATATCGTTTACGGTTTTAAAATTGTCAATATCTATAATTGCCAAAGTCACAAAACGGCCTGTTTCGGCGGCTTCGGCAAGCATTTCCGCGCTTTCACGCACAAAGCAACGACGGTTGCGAAGCCCCGTGAGTTCGTCTGTATTATTCAAGAATTCCAACTGTTGATTTTGTGCTTCAATGCGCAAGCGTTTTTCCTGCAATCTTGCGTTCAGGCAATTCAACTGTTCGCTTTTTTGTACCACCGTGTATTCCTTTAAAAACACCTTGTATTTGGAACGATACCGCGCAATACCGATAATGACGGATAAAACTGCTACCGTCAGTATACGGAACAACACCAGCGGCTGTAAAAAAACCTGCAAATCCATAGAATAGACGGTAAAGAAAAACGCCGCCATTGTCGCCGCAACATTAAAAACGATGACAGCCGGGCGGTAATACAGCGTACTGCTCCCGATAAACAGCGCCACAATCAAAGAAAAACCGACAATGCCGTTTTCCAAATCCAACACGGTAAACGCCGCACTGCACAGCATATAGAGCAGCATGTATCCGTCACAAACCGCGCTGATAAAGCGGTAATGGCGCGCCGCACGGGGGCGAATCGCAAGCCCGACGATTAGGCACACCGCCGTGAGCACAAACATCACCCCGTAAAGGGATATGAAAATCCAAGTACTGCGCGGCACATTTCCGGCGTCTTTTTGTATGGCACCGGCGGCAAACAGACAGCGCGCACCGTCTGTAAGTAAAGATGCCCACAGCCAAAACCGCATGGCTTTCATACGGTTTCGGACGGCAACATCGACCGTGAAATCGCGTTTTAACTGCGGCTCGTCCGCCTTGCATTCCGCAAGAATGGCCTTTTCCTCTTCGGTGTCAAAAAAAGACGAAATCTTTTCAAAAATCCGCATAAAGTCGCCCCCTATTATGCAATCCCACACCGTACCTTTTTATAGTATAGCAAACTTTCAGCCATTCGTAAACCGTTCTGTAAAAAATTTCGTTTGTAAGTTTTCAACTTTTTTCGCGTCTGCCGCAGGATATTTCCCAAACGGGAACGGAATTTGCAACGCCTCGTATTTTTCCGTGCAGAGTTTCAGAAACGGCAACAGTTCCACTTTTTCAATGCAGGGAAACCGCCCGACAATGTTTTGCAACTGCACAAAATCCGTTTCCGCATCATTTACACCGGGCGTGATTACCTGCCGCACAATCACGCGTTTTTTCTGCTTGTCGGCATACGCCAAAAAGCGCAAAACCGTTTCAAGCGGTATGCCGATATAGTTTTCGTATTTTTCGGTGTCCGAAAACTTAATATCCAACAAAATAATATCCGTGACCGCAAGCAGTTTTTCCACCGTGCCGTCTAAACGGATGCCCGAAGTGTCGAGTGCCGTGGAAATCCCGTCACCTTTACAGAGTGAAAACAATTCCGTTACAAATTCCGCCTGCAAAAGCGGCTCGCCGCCCGATACGGTTACCCCGCCTTCTGTGCCGAAATAGGCTTTGTACTTTTGTATTTTTTGAAACAGCGTTTGCGCGTCCATTTCCGTGCCGCCGTCTTTGTCCCAAGTGTCGGGATTGTGGCAATACGGGCAACGCAAAGGACAGCCCTGTAAAAACACCACACTGCGCACGCCCGGTCCGTCCACCGTGCCGAGACTTTGAAACGAATGTATTTTGCCGCGCATTCGCAACCTCCTTATACATTCCAACTGTTTAAATAGGCTTCCTGTTCATCTGACAAGGCGTCTAACTTTACACCCCAAGCCGCAAGTTTTCTGCGCGCAACATCACGGTCAATTTCCTCCGGCACAAAATGCACACCTTTTTGGAGGCCTTTATGCTGTGCTATATACCGCGCGCAAAGCGCCTGAATGGCAAAACTCATATCCATAATCTCGGCAGGGTGACCGTCCCCCGCCGCAAGATTGACAAGCCGCCCTTCGGCAATCAAATGCAACACTCTGCCGTCTGCCAATTTGTAGCCCATAATATTTTTGCGGCTTTCAAACTGTTCAACCGACAGTTTTTCCAAATCCCCGATATTGATTTCCACATTAAAATGCCCCGCATTGCAAAGAATGGCGCCGTTTTTCATATTACGCATTGCTTTTTCGGTAATAACATCTTTGCAACCCGTTACCGTGATGAAGAAATCGCCGATTTTTGCGGCGTCTTCCATCGGTAAAACGGTAAAACCGTCCATTACCGCTTCCATCGCTTTCACGGCGTCCACTTCGGTTACGACCACCTGCGCCCCCAAGCCTTTTGCACGCATTGCAACGCCTTTGCCGCACCAGCCGTAGCCCGCAACAACCACGGTTTTGCCCGCGACAATCAAATTGGTGGTACGGTTAATACCGTCCCACACCGACTGTCCCGTACCGTAGCGGTTGTCAAACAAATATTTGCATTTGGCATTATTTACGGCAAGCATCGGAAATTCCAAAGCGCCGTCCGCCGCCATTGCCTGCAAACGGATAATGCCCGTGGTGGTTTCCTCACAGCCGCCCAAAACCTCGGGCAACAATTCGCGGTATTCGTTATGAATTAAGTTCACCAAATCGCCGCCGTCATCAATAATAATATTGGGGCGCGATGCAATCACCGCCTGCAAATGCGCGTGGTATTCTTCGGCGGTGGCGCCGTGCACGGCAAAAACCTCCATACCGCTTTTCACGAGCGCGGCGGCAATATCGTCTTGGGTGGACAGCGGATTACTGCCCGTCACATACATTTCGGCACCGCCCGCCTGCAAAACACGGCAAAGATAAGCGGTCTTTGCCTCCAAATGCACCGAAAGCGCCACGCGAAGCCCCGCAAACGGCTGTTCGGCGGCAAACTGCGTTTCCAGCCCCGACAAAAGCGGCATAAAGGATTTTACCCATTGAATTTTTTGCTCTCCCGAAGCGCATAATACCTCGTTGCGTATTTGACTCATTTCCTGTTCCCACCTTAAATTTGATTACACAAATCAACATACTGTATATAATACATAGCCTACCACAGCCGCGTAAAAATTGCAATAGATATTGACACTGCAAGCGATTTATGCGATAATGCACATAGTGATGATTGGAGGTATTTACTATGCATTCTACGGTAAAACGGGCTGTTGCGTTGGTCCTTGCCGTTCTTTTAATTGTCTGTACCTTTTCCTCTTGCAAAACAGACGGCGGGGAAGAGGAAATTACGCGTGGCGCAAACGGCATCATTGCACCCGAAACCACAGCGGGTACAACCGAGTCAACGGAAGAAACCTCCGGCGAAACCACAACCGCCGCGGCAGAAACGACGACCAAAAAAGCATCTACAACCAACAATACTGCAACCACCATGCAAAACAGCGACAAGGTCAATCAAGCCGCGCAGCAAAGCGGTGTGAATGTGGCTTTGGCGGCCGCTTTAATTAACGCATTCGGCTTTAATTACGATGCCAATGAAGGCGTGTTTTATACGGAACTCGACTCTTGGCAACGCTCGGGCAACTACATAAAGCATTATGACCAATTGGCGGCTTTGGGCAATATGAGCTATCTCACCACCAAAGTGGATTTTGATTATGACAACCTCAACTGGCGTTTGCAGTTCTGGAAAGGGCAGTACGGGCCGTTCGGCGGTGCGGAAATCGGCGTGTATTACAAAATGCCCGGGCAGACCGACGAGTTGTATTTCTGCGCAGATGACGACCATCTTTTGTATATGTCATACGATTTATACCTTTCCGTTGCCGATTACCAAAACGGCAGAAGATTTTTCCGCCGCGGCTGGCAAAAACATTGGTGGCTGACCGGATTTAAACCGGCGGGTGTTGACCCGGAGACCATGGTAATGTCCGCGCGGATTCGCACCTATAACAGCACTATGCGCGACGCGATGGAACAAGGCCTTATCGCCGCAGGGTTCCGCAAGGGCGACGCCAATTTACAAATGGACACCTACAAAAAATCCGGCTTTGACTTCTACATTTTGTGGCACAGCACCGGCGCAACCAACTATAAA
The DNA here is from genome assembly GCA_946055445.1 of uncultured Ruminococcus sp. GTDB lineage: Bacteria > Bacillota > Clostridia > Oscillospirales > Acutalibacteraceae > Fimenecus. The sequence continues at coordinate 14,076 of CAMGGF010000012.1, forward strand.
TAAACAAAATTTTGAAAATTACGGCAAAGCCTGCATTTGCGGGCTTTTGTTATTCGGAGAAGCCTATGAAAAAGAGCAGTTTTTTTGCATTTGCCTCGCGTATGAAATACATTAACCGCTGGGCGTTAATGCGCAACACAACCTATGAAACATTAAGCCAACATTCCTACGAGGTGGCAACGCTGGCGCACGCATTGGCGGTGATTGGCAATCGGCGCTTGGGTAAGAACTACGATGCCGCGCGTGCGGCGCTTTTGGGGCTGTATCACGATACGCCCGAAATTATTACAGGCGATATGCCCACCCCTGTGAAATACCACAGCGGCGAAATGCGCGAAGCCTTTGCAAAGGTGGAACAATATGCGGGCGAGCGCCTGCTTTCGATGTTGCCCGACGATTTGCGCCCCGACTTTGAACCGTTGCTGACGGAAAGCGGTGCAGAGGCAGACCTACATCGCCTTGTGAAAGCGGCGGACAAACTTTCGGCATACATCAAATGCATTGAAGAGCGCAAAGCGGGTAATGCGGAGTTTTCCGAGGCGGAAAAAGCCACCAAAAAAGCGTTGGATAATTTAGACTGCCCCGAACTGCAAATTTTCCTTACGGACTTCCTACCGGCGTACAGCCTGCCGTTAGACAAGTTAAAGTAATATGTTTACATAATAAAAAAAAGCGTGTGCGAACCGAAATTCGCACACGCTTTTCTTTGTATGTTTTTGCTGTCGACTTTGCCGCAAATTATTTTGCCAATGCGCCGACTTCCAGCATATATGCACCGATTTGGCCGCCGAATTCCGGTGCACCGTCCATAATCAGGTGACCTTTTTTCACGGCTTCGAGCATATCGTCCGTGCCGAGCAGAATGCCCAAGGCACTGTCCAAACTGTCAAAGCGCAGGGTAAAGAACGGCATTGCGCGTTTATACTCGCCTCTGCCGGCTCTGGACTTACCCGCTTTAATACGCAAATACGCGGAAATCTGCGGATAACCGTTGACTGCCCACGCATAAACGCGGTCGGGACTCTTGGAAGTCCATTCGTGGATTTCTTCGTGCCCCATTTTGTTGAGTTGGCTAATACCGCTGGACAGCAGATAGAAGAAGCATTTGACAAGCAATTCTTTCGTTTCTTCGTCCGCGGGCGGCTCGGTTGCGCCAAGCAAAGAGGACATTTTGAGAAGCGTCATCAAAAACGCTTTGAACGCGCCGAAGTGTTTGACAACACCGCGCATTTTCGGCAAGGTTGCCGGACTCATTTTGCCCTTGAAAAAGGCGTTCATTGCTTCAACGCTCTTGAACTCCAATTCCACATGGGGATTGGGGTCAACACGGTTTAAGTGTACCAACCACTCATCACCGTTGACCACATAGTGCATACCGATTTTCCCGCCCTCTGCGTCGGGGTCAAGCGCCGTGACCTGAATGATGGCGTGCACCTTTTGGAACTGCTTTTTTAAGGACGGCACATCATTGGCAATGACCTTGACAAGCGGCAACGCGGCGTTAAAGAATATTTTATTGGAATACAATTCTTCTTTTGTATGCAAGTGTTTCACACTCCTTTTTGAAAAGGTTGCGCGCTTTTTTCACGGGGCAGCGCAAACCCGAAAACGAAAGGTACGGTTACGCATAAAACGCGTACCTTTCGCTATGCAATTTTTGATTTAGGCGCGATGCATAACGGATTCAAGTTCGACCGCCGCGTACAGCGGTACGCAAGCGGGTGAAAAAGTGTGCGAGGTGCACGCCTCAACAAAGATGTAATTTTTGCTTTGGGCGTGATGTGCGGCGCTTTTAAGTTCTCCCGACGCGTACAACGGTACACAAGCGGGTGAAAAAAGTGTGCGAGGTGCGCGCCTCAACAAAGATGTAATTTTTGCTTTGGGCGTGATGTGCGGCGCTTTTAAGTTCTCCCGACGCGTACAGCGGTACGCGAGGGGGAAGTAAATGCGCCGAACGCGCGCATAAACAAACAAATGTGGAAATTTTTGAGTTAGGCTCTGCGGAAAACGGATTAAAGTTCGACCGCCGCGTACAAAGGTACGCAAGGGAGAAGTTAATTC
>CAMGGF010000013.1 GCA_946055445.1 uncultured Ruminococcus sp.
GATTGTCGGTGGTGTTGGCAACACGCGCCAAGTTACGGGTAAAGCGATAACGAATATACCGCTTTGCCGTTTCGGGCGCACCCTGCAAAATAATGTGGGTTTCGACCAATTCCTGCACTTCTTCAACGGTTAAGGCTCTGCCGATTTCGTTGATATAGTCCTCAATCACCAAAGAGATGTAATCAATTTGGCGTTCAGTCAGTTCTTTTTTGCCGTCGGTTTCGTCATTCGCCTTGGCAATCGCGTTTTTGATTTTTTGGCGGTCGAAGGTTTCTTCCGACCCGTTTCGTTTGATGATTTTCATATTTTCTCTCTCCGTCTTTCACAAGATGTTTTTTTCAGTGCCACATCATTTTACTACATCTTGTGGCAGAATGCAAGAGAAAAAATACAAGATATGGGATTTTTTTTGAATTTTTCAATATTTTGTGCCATATATTGTGCCTGAAAACGCATCACGCATATGAAATGCACAAAAAACAAAACGAAAATTTGTAAGCATTGCCGATTTTTAAAAAGGGACTTGACAAAAAAACGGCAGTCGCGACGCACGCGGCTGCCGAAACGGATACTTTTAATCTAAGAAATCCTTTAATTTTTTACTGCGGCTGGGGTGGCGGAGTTTGCGAAGTGCTTTTGCCTCGATTTGGCGAATACGCTCACGCGTGACGCCGAATTCACTACCGACCTCTTCCAAAGTGCGGGGGTGCCCGTCTTCTAAGCCGAAGCGCAGAGAAAGCACCTTGGCTTCGCGCAAGGTCAGGGTTTTCAACACATCGTTGAGTTGCTCTTTCAACAGCATCATCGATGCGGCATCGGCGGGTGCTAACGCGTCATTATCGGGGATAAAGTCACCCAAATGGCTGTCCTCTTCCTCACCGATGGGGGTTTCCAAAGACACGGGCTCTTGGGAAACACGCTGAATTTCGCGCACCTTTTCCACAGGCATATCGAGCACCTCGGCAATTTCCTCTGCCGTCGGGTCGCGCCCGTTCTTGTGGAGCAATTGGCTGTTGGTCTTTTTCACCTTGTTAATCGTTTCCACCATATGCACGGGAATACGAATGGTACGCGCTTGGTCTGCAATCGCACGGGTAATGGCCTGACGAATCCACCAAGTCGCGTATGTGGAAAACTTAAAGCCCTTTGTGTAATCAAACTTGTCCACGGCTTTGATGAGGCCCAAATTCCCCTCTTGAATCAAATCAAGGAATTGCATACCGCGGCCGACATAGCGTTTGGCAATGCTGACAACCAAGCGGAGATTGGCTTCAGCCAAGCGCTGTTTTGCCTGTTGGTCATCATTGCCGATACGAATGGCGAGTTCGATTTCTTCTTCGGGGGTTAACAACGGTACGCGCCCGATTTCTTTCAGATACACTTTCACCGGGTCATCCATTGTGGCATTGCGGTTATCCGCCTGCGCGGCAGCCGCCTCCTGCCCTTTCGGCAGTTCCGAGTCGAAATCCAAATCTTCCAGCAACGCATCGTTCATATCGTCAATGACCTCGATGTTTTGCTGTTCGATGGTTTCGTACAGTTTGTCCAGTTCATCCATATCGAAATCCATTTCAAGGATAACGGCATCGATTTCCTGGGTGGTCAGTTTGCCTGTTGCCTTGCCTTTTTCCAAAAGCGCGGAAACAGAGGTTTTCTTGTCCGTAGTTTCCATACAATCTCCTTCACACATATGTAAAATATTTACGAATTTTGGAACAATTTTAAAAAGTCCGCATCGGACAGTTCGGCGGGAGAAGCCGATACGGTTTTATTCTTTTCCGCGCGGATTACTTTTATGCAATCACGGCATTCCGAAAGCGTGTCGGCAAGTTGCGGAATTAAAGTTTGTATATGCGCAACCGCGCCGACTTCCTCTTCTGTAAATGCGTCGTGTATGGCAGACAGCGAAAAATCCGCGCCCCGTTCAATGCTCGACACAATGCTTTCAAAAACACGGCGGTTAAAATCCGTTACAAAATCCGCCGGTGAAATTTCCGCCTGTAATGTTTTGTAAAATTCGGGATTGTGTATCAGCGAAGCGCAAAGCGTTTCCTCTGCCGTTGCGGCGCGCAAATGCTTTTCGCGTTCGGGATTGGCAAGGTTGATGACTTTTGCGGCAGTATTCGCATTGTCCTGCGCGCGGCGCAGAGCAGAACTTTGCTGTTTGCGCGCGCGGCGTCGGTACTCCTGCCGCGCCTGCAAAATAATCGCGTCTTTTGCCACGCCGAGTTCTTCGGAAAGACGCGCCGCATAAACATCCAACTGCGTGGGGTTTTTCAGCGTTGCCAAAATTGCGCAAGCCGCCTCTAAAAAGCGGACTTTGCCGTCGGGCGTGGAAACATCCAGCCCTTCCCGCGCACGCAAAATGCGATACTCCACATCGTTTGCGGCGCCCTCTAAAAGTGCTTGAAAGCGCGTGGGGCCGAAATTTTTTAAAATCTCGTCGGGGTCTTTACCGCCTTGCATACGGATTACTTTTACGCGAAGCGTGGTTTTGGAGAAAAGTTCCAGCGCCTTGCGTGCCGCTTTTTGCCCCGCCTCGTCATTGTCATAGCAAAGGTAAATTTCGCTCGCATACCGCGACAAAAGCGCCGCCTGCTGTTCGGTAAGCGCCGTGCCCAAACCTGCCACAGCATTGTCAAACCCCGCTTGGTGCAGGGAAATCACATCCAAATTCCCCTCACACAAAATGAGTGCGTCGCTGTTGCTTTTTTTGGCAAAATTCAAAGCAAAAATATTTTCGCCTTTTTTATACACCAGCGTATCGCTTGTATTGACATATTTCCGCTGTGCGTCCGCCGTCAAGGCTCTGCCGCTGAACGCAATCACATTGCCGCGCAGGTCAATGACGGGAAACATTGCGCGCTCCACAAAAGCATCGTAGTAATGCTTTTTACCGTTTTTGTCGCTCATACGCAAGAGGTTTGCCTCGTACAGTTCGAGGTCTGTAAAGCCCTGCTTGTGCATATACGCGCGCAAAGCATCCCAACTTTTCGGCGCATAGCCCAAACCGAATTTACGAATGGTGGCATCGGTAAGCCCGCGCCCATAAAGATACTCCAAACCCGGCTTGCCCGTTTCGCTGTATAAAACAGTATGGAAAAAGCGCGCCGCCAAGCGATTCGCCTCATACATACGGCGGCGTTTTTCGTACAAATCGGAATTGTAATTGTCCTGCGGAACGGCAAGTCCGACTTTGTCGGCAAGATAGCGCACCGCTTCGCCGTAATCTAAATTTTCAATGTTCTTGATAAAGGTCACTGCGTCGCCGCCGCTGCCGCAACCGAAGCAGTAATAGGACTGCGTTTCGGGATAGACGGTAAAAGACGGTGTTTTTTCGTTGTGAAAGGGACACAGCCCCGTTAAAAGCCTACCGCGCCGTTTCAGCGTGACATACGGCGAAATTGTACTTTCAATATCCGCGCGGGAACGCAGTTCCTGCAAAAAACTTTCCGAAAATGCCAAACGCCGTCACCTCACTTTTCAAAACAGCCGACATTTAATATAAGCCTTTCTCAATCCAGGCTTTCGGAATAAAAATTTGATGGTATACGCTTAACACATAACTGTCAGACATACCGGTAACATAATCGCAAGCCGCGCGCTCTGCGCCCTCGGAAATGACCGTTTGCCAAAATGAGGACGGTAATTCATTGGGATGTTCGGCATAATAGCCGTACAGGCTTTTAATTAACGCTTCGGCTTTGCTTTCTTCCCCTTTGCAAACGGGATTTGTGTAAACGCTTTTGAACATAAAGCGGTTTAGTTCCGCAAACGCTTCGGCAACCTCCAAAGACAGCGTAATGTCCTGCGTACTGTTCGCAATCGCGGAACGGACAAGCGTATCAATGCGTTTGGATTTGCTGTCCCCCAGCGTTTCGCGGACATCCAGCGGAATGTCCGATTCCCGCATTACACCTGCACGCACGGCGTCGTCAATATCGTGGTTGAGATAGGCGATTTTATCTGCCAATTTGACAATTCTACCCTCCAAGGTATCGGCTTCCTTGCCGCAGGTGTGGCAAACGATGCCGTCACGCACCTCATAGGTTAAGTTTAAGCCCTGACCGCCTTTTTCGAGTTTGTCCACCACGCGAAGGCTTTGGGCATAATGGCGAAAGCCGCCGGGAAACACCTCGTCAAGCGCACGCTCGCCCGCGTGGCCGAACGGCGTATGCCCCAAATCGTGTCCAAGGGCAATCGCTTCGGTTAAATCCTCATTCAAACGCATAGAGCGCGCTATGGTACGGGCAATTTGCGATACTTCCAAGGTATGCGTTAAGCGCGTGCGGTAATGGTCGCCCTCGGGAGAGAGAAAGACCTGCGTTTTGTGTTTTAAGCGGCGAAATGCATTGCAGTGCAAAATGCGGTCGCGGTCTCGCTGAAAGGGTGTGCGCAAATCGCACTCTTCTTCGGGGCGTTCTCTGCCTTTTGTATGTTCGGACAAACACGCCAAAGGAGAAAGCGTTTCTTTTTCAATTTTCATTGTGATTTCGCGTACACTTTCGCCCACTGTTTTCACCGCCTTTATCTATTTATACGCACAAAAAACGGGTTTCCCTTTATTTTTCGGCAAATTTCTCGCCGATTTTTTGCGGCGTCACCTGACCGTTTGAAAAATCAAAGATTTTTTCGGCAAAATCCGCCTCCAATGCGCTGTCAATGCTTAGCGTGATACACACCTTGTCGGAAAAGTCGGTATCGATAATTTTTGCCGCAGATTTTTCAAGAAAAGGCAGAAGTTTTGCATAAAACGGGTAATCGACTTCGATTGTCAAAATAGAGCAAAGCCCCATTGTGATGATTTCGCCCGCCGCAAGTGCCAAATGCGCCGCGTGGGAATAGGCGCGCACCAATCCCCCGCCGCCGAGCAGAATGCCGCCGAAATACCGCGTCACAACCACCGCAACATCGGTCACACCCGATTTTTCGAGCACATCCAAGGTCGGCACGCCCGCCGTACCCTGCGGCTCACCGTCATCGGAATAGCGTTTGACATTCCCCTCGCGCAGAATATAGGCGTAGACATTGTGTTTTGCGTCCCAATGCTTTTTTTGGATTTCCGCAATAAACGCGTTGGCTTCTTCCACCGTTTTCACAGGGCGCACATAACCGATAAAACGCGAGCGTTTTTCGGTAAACTCGTCGCTTGCGCTTTGTTTTACGGTTTTATACTCCACAGTCTACACCTCTCTTTCAAAATCTGAATAGCACAAAAAAAGCGGCACAAACCGTACCGCTTTTTGCTTTGCAAACTTATTTTGCGTTGATGTTGAATCTCTTGTTGAAACGGTCTACACGCCCGCCGGTGTCAACCAACTTCTGTTTGCCGGTGAAGAACGGATGGCAGTTGGAGCAAATATCCACACGCAGGTTATCTTTGGTGGAGCGGGTTTCGAATTCAGCGCCGCAAGCGCATTTTACGGTAGTCGTTTTGTATTCGGGATGAATTCCCTCTTTCATTGTCATTCACCTCTTTCGGTATCCTTTATAACAGCGTTAGCAATTTTAACACATCACGGGTAAAAATGCAAGTGTTTTTTTCAAATCCGCCTTAAATATTTATCGAAACCGTCTTTCCGAGTGCAAAGGAATACAAAAGCGTTTCTTTGACGGGCAGGCAGAACAGTTCTTCGGCGGCGCGTTTATAAACGGATAATTGTTTTTTGTAGCGTTCGGCAAGTTCTTGCTCTGCTTTTACGCGGTCGGTTTTGTAATCGACCACAACAATTTCGCCGTTTTCGACAAACGCGCAGTCGATAATCCCCTGCACCGTTATTTGTGCATCGGGGAAATCGTTTCCGAGTGTAGGAACAACCTCGTTTGCAGGGAACAGTACGGTGAATTTTTGCTCACGGTATATCTCTTTTGCATTTTGCATACGGGCAAGCAAATCGGACTGTAAAAAGGCGTTCAAAGTTCCACGGTCAAGCACATCACATTCTTCTTCCCGTAAGAATCCAGCCGCTTGCACACGCAAAATTTCGGCTTCCAAATTTTCTTTGGCATTTTGGAAATCGCAAATCTCCACAAAACGGTGCGTTGCCGTGCCGCGTTCGGCGGGGGTTAAACCGCTTTTTGCGAGAAATGCAGGCGTAGCGGCGGCAAAATAGGTAAATCCGTGTTCCGAGTCATTGAGCGCAGATGCCGAAACTTTGCCGGGACACTCATTCAGCGGCATTGCGCTGTATTGAAAGCGCACGCGGCGGTCAATTTCCGCAAGAAGTTCGCAGTCGGCAGAAACAGGTTCCCGCCCTTCGGATTGTTCGGCAGAAACCGTTTGCGTTTCCTCCTGCGGCAAAACGATTTGCAAGTCAAAACCGCCCACCGTACTTTCGCGTTTCAAAACATCGGCGATTTCCCTGAGCCTTTCTGCCTGTGGATGTTTGATACACGCCGTCAAAATCCAATCCATATAACAGTTTGCGCCGTTGATTACCGCAGTCGGCACGCCCTGTTCGCCTCGCACGGACAGCGCCGCAGATTTCAGTTTATTTTCAAGAGAACCTGTACCCGCATTGCCCACAAAAATCAGTTTTTCTTTCGCGCGCGTCAGCGCAACATACAGCACACGCAATTCTTCCGCCTGCAAAGCATTACGCATTGCAATTTGCGTACCGACATACGGCACGCTTGTCAGCGTGCGGCGCAGTGCGCGGTCATAAGTTTTAAGTCCCAACAAAAGGTCTTGGTGCAGAAGCAATTTTTGATGCAGGTCTTTCCGGTTAAACTGCGTGCCGCATTTCGCCAAAATCACCACAGGAAATTCCAAGCCCTTGCTTTTGTGAATGGTCATAATGCGCACCACATCGGCATATTCCGAAACACCTGTTGCCGCCTCCACGCTTTCTTCGTTTTCACGAAGTTTTGTAAGGTAGCGCAAAAAGCCCGAAAGGCTGTTTTTGCCGATTTCGCCGTATTCCTCTGCATAGCGTAACAACAGCAGTAAATTCAGTTTTCGGTTATCCCCGCCCGGCATTGCGCCGACAATGGATTCAAAGCCCGTATAGGCATAAATACTCCGCAACAATGCGGCGGGCGTCTGCACGGTGCTTAAACGCTTGAGCGCTTCATAATCCGCTAAAAATGCGCGGCACTTCGGGTTTTGGCAAGCGTGCAAGCGGCGAAACAGCGCGGTTTCATTTGACTGCAAATTGATTTGCGCCAATTCATCGGGCGTAAATCCCCAAAGCGGAGACAGCAGGCAAGCACACAGCGGCACATCCAACAGCGGATTATTCAGAATTTCCAAAAGCGACACTGCAACACGAATTTCACGCATAGAGAAAAAGCCGCCCTTTTTTTGATAAAACGCAGGCACGCCGACCTCTTCCAACGCCTCGACATATCGATGTCCGTCTGTTAAGGCACGCATCAAAATGCAAATATCTCGCGGGCGCACAGGGCGGCGCGCACCATTTTTGTCGGTCACAAGCATTTGGGAGTCCAGCATTTTGCGGACGGTTTCGGCGATATGCTGACATTCGACAAACTCGCCGTTTTCATCTTGCTTTGTGCCCGAAAGCAGATGCAATTCTACACTTGGGTCCTCTGCCGCATCAAAAGCCGCGGCGGGATTTAAGCGTTCCGACTCCCCATACGCAATACCGCAGAACTCTTTTGTCATCAACTGTTCAAACAAATAGTTAATACCGTTTGCAACATTTTGACGAGAACGGAAGTTTTTGTCCAAGGTGATGCGCGCGGGATAGGTTTTGCCGTCAAAATCCGCATACTGCGCGCGGCGGCGCATAAAGATTTCGGGCATCGCCAAGCGGAAACCGTAAATGCTTTGCTTTACATCGCCCACGGTAAACAAATTCGTCTGTTCGCGTGAGACGGCGGTAAAAAGCATATCCTGTGCTTCGTCGGTATCCTGATATTCATCCAACAAAATTTCTTCGTATTTTTGCGACAAAGTTTCGGCAAGCGGTGTGCGCAACACCGTACCGTCCGTTTCGCGTTTCACCAAAAGCGAAAGCGCCATATGGGACACATCATGAAAAGCAAACGCGTTTTCCGCCCGTTTTTTTTCAAAAAGACGCTTGGAAAAATCCATCGCGGTTTCACACAGCAAGGCAACCATCGGCTGTAAACAGCGCATATCCTGCTGATATTCGGCTGCGGTAGCGGGCAGATATTTCGGTAAACTCTCGCACAGCGATTTTTTGACCTTGTCGCGTATGCTTTTCGCTGTAATTTGCACGGTTGTGTCTTTATAACTCGCCGGTACTTTGCCCAATGTTTTGGGAGCATACCGTTCCAGCAACGCTTTGGTACCGTCCCAATCGTTTGCGGACAGCACTTCCGAAAGTTGCCGAAGATAAGCCAAATCCGACTCGAATGCAGGCAAATATTTTTCGGCAAGTGGCGGTTCTTCTTCCAACAGTTGTATTGCATTTTGTAAAATACGGATATTCTCCGTTACTTCCTCCGAAAGATACCGAAAAATTTCTTTGCCCCAGGCGGAATTTTCAGGCGGTGTTTCAGCGGTATATGCACGCGGCACCGCAGAAAGCCACGCTTCGGGGAACGGATACGCCTGCGAAAAGTCATATAGACGCAAAACGGCTTTTTTCAAATCATCGTCGGACGAGCCGCGTAAAAACAGGTCTGCCAAATCTGCAAAGGTTTCCCCGCCCCGGTCATACAACGCGGCGATACATTCGGAAAGCGTTTCCGCCTCTAACGCACTGCACTCGCTGTTGTCTAAAATACGAAAATCCGGCGCGATGCCGAGCGTATGAAAATGTTCCTTCACAAGAGAACTGCAAAAACTGTCAATCGTGCTGATTTCGGCGGAGGGCAACAAAATTTGCTGGCGCACAAGATAGGCGTTATCCGGGTCTTTTGCCAAACAATCCTCTAACGCTTTCCCGATGCGTTCTCGCATTTCCGCCGCCGCCGCTTTGGTAAAGGTAACAATCAAAAGGCGGTCTAACGGCACAGGGTGCGTGCTGTCGCACACCATTTGAATGACGCGCTCAACCAAAACTGCCGTTTTGCCCGAGCCTGCCGCCGCGGAAACAAGCACAGAGCCGCCGCGCGCATGTATGGCGTTTTGCTGTTCAGGCGTCCAACTGCGTGTGCTCATTCGTCTGTCTCCCCTTCCTTTACTTCGGTTAATTGCTTTTTGGCAATGTCAAATCTGCCGTAATCGGCAATTTGCCGCTGACGGTCGCCCTCTTCATAACCGCAAATCGCCGCAAAATCACAGTAAGTGCACGCCAAATTCTTGTTTTTTGTATATGCAGGCAGTACGGGAATGTGCCCCTCGTGCAAAAGCGTGCCCATTTGCCGAAGATTTTCGTCGACTTTTTCTTTTAACGCGGCAAATTCAGCGGTCGACAGCAAATTGCCGGAGAAGTTACCGCTTTTATTGACGGTAATGGGAATAAAATTGCCCGAAACGGTTTTATCCATACCCAGCACGGCATCCGCGGTACCGAGCACAACACCGTTCATACGGCTGTTGCGCAGGCGCGACGCCAAAATTGCCTGCATATCGGCGTTGCGCGCCAAGCCGTCTTCAATGGTTTTGGCAGGCAGATACAGCACACCCGCCGGCACAGGCGACAAAAAGCGGTCTTTCCCGTTTTCGCACACGGCAAACAGGTAAATGAGCATTTGCATATTTAAGCCCGAAAATACTTCGCCCAAATTGAACTGTTTTCCGCCGGATTTATAATCGACAACGCGCAGATATGTTTTCCCGTCCTTGACCATGGTATCCACACGGTCAACCGAGCCGATAATACGCAAAGTGCCGCCGTCGGGCAACTGCAAACCGTAAGGCTCGATTTCACCGTCGGGCGCAATGGAAAGTTCAAACGCAGTCGGGATAAAATCGCTCACCTGAAACTCACAAAGCAAGCGTTGCAGTACATCAAACACGGATTTTTCCAAATTTCCGAGCAAAAACGAAAAACGGCTGTCATTTAGGGCTGTGCCCATATTTTCCTCGGCGTACTGTTTGACGGTTTCGGTGATTTTCACACGAAGTTGTGCATCGGAGAAAGACAACAATGTATCGCGGTCATATGCGCGCAAAAGCACCTCTAAACAGTAGTGAATGACCGTACCGCTTTGCGCCACATCCAATTCCGCTTTTTTCAAGGGGTTAAGATGCAAACCGTATTTGCAAAAATAGGAAAACGGACATTTATAGTACACTTCCGCTTTCGAAGCGGAAACCGTCATATGCTCACGAAACAGATTTTTCGCATTTTGCGGCGTTTCAAAGGAAACTTCTTTGTTTTGTGTAATCTGTTCCACGGCAGCAAGGCGCGCGCGGTAAGCAGGGATCGTTTCAAAATAGGTTTTCAGCGTTTCGGACAAAACCGTTGAAGACGCATACAGAGAAGCACAGGTTTCAAACGCCGATGCCGCACCCTCCAAGCGTTCCATAGGCGGTACGGTGCTCGAATCGGTTTCGGGCAGGTCGGGAAACAGCGCGTGCAATTCTCGGACGGCGGCGGACGCAAACAGCGAGCCGCCTTTATAATCGGAAACCGACCAAGAAACAAACAGGCGCTCTGTGGGCAATGTAAACGCTGTATATACAAAATAGCGTTCATCTACCGTTTTCACTTCTGCGGTTTCCGTCAATTCCACGCCGAGCGTCAAAAGTGTTTTGCGCTCTGCATCGTTTAAGACGCCGTCTGTCGGCGGATTTTCGGGGAATACGCCGTCATTTACACCGACAGCGAATACCACGCGCGGCGGCGATTGGCGCACACGGTCTGCCGCGGCAATACGAACCGTATCTAACCCCTGCGGCAGTTGTCCCAAATCTGTGCTGTCCAGCAAAATGCAGAACAAATCGTAAAAATCCGATGCCGAGATTTGCCGTTCCCCCACCGAGAGATACAGCGCATTGAGGATTTCCATAAGCATTTGCCAAACCGTATCCTGCTCGGCGGCGGTTTCACGATAGCCTGCCGCTGAAAGAGATTGCGCCAAATCCTGCAATGCGGTATCTACGCCGCTTTTGCGCAAATGATGATACAGCATTTCTGCTTTTTGTGCGCCGCTTGCCGCGCGGAAATCCGTGCAAAACCGTAAAATCGGCGCAACGGCTTTCTCACGAAATTCGTTTAGTTCGGCAAGTTTTTGTTCGTCACGCTCTTGCATGGCTCTGCCCAAGCCCGAGGGATTTTCGGTGAATTCCGTTTTCCACGCGCCGCGTTCAATACCCCAAACGGTCGCGTAGTTTTCCAATTCGGAAACATCGTCACCCGAAATCCCGCCCAAGCCGGTTTTCAGCGCGCGCAGAAGCGCTTCGGTTGTCATTCCCTCGGCGGCCATTTCCAACAGGCTTGAAACATACTGCATCAGCGGCTGAACGGCAACCGGCTGGCGTTTATCTTCAAAATACGGAATGCCGTATTTGTGAAACGCGGCGCACAGTTCATGATCATAGGTATCTTTTCGGCGTTGCAGTACGAGAATATCCCGCGCACGGCAAGTCCCCTCGCGCAACAATTTGCGAATGGTCCGCGCAACAAAATCCGCCTCTTCACTGCGGTTTGCGGCAGAGTACAGCGAAATGCAATTCTGTTCGCCGTCAAAACGGGGCTTGCGGCAGTTATATAAATTCTGTTCCAAAAACCGAATCGGGCGTGGGCGGCTGTCAGGCGCGGCTTTCAGCACAACGGGTTTTGCAATCGGTACATTTTGCTCGGCGGCCGCGCGTTTCAGTTTTTCGGCTTCGGCATTGATATTGTCAAACACGCAGGCATTTTGCCGCGCGCTCTCTTTCCCTTCGGTGCAAAGCGTAATATACACTTCGCGGCAACGCGGCAGCATAGCGGTAATCACGGCGCGTTCTTGCTTGGTAAAGCCCGCAAAAGTATCAAACACCACGGTTTTCCCTTGCAAACAGTCGGTTTCAAGTATGGCGGTTTCCAAATCCGTCAGCAAATCGGTATCGTCCGAAAAGCGCTCGTGCACCAACGCTTTATATAACGCGGTGATTTGCGCAAGTTCTGTCAGTTTTTGCTTTAAGGCGCATGCTTGCAACGCGTTTCCCGCTGTTTCGAGCGCATCTGTGCTGACAGCGCACTGTTTTAATTCCGTGGAAAAGGTTACAAGACTTTGCAAAAGCGCTGTTCTGGATTTGTATTTTTTATAAATCTCGGTTTTATCCTCTAAAGAGTCTAACGCAAGGCGCATCATAACCGCACGCATACCGTCGGTAATTTTCGGCTTATTCTCCCGCCCTGTTTTTTCCAAAACAATCTCTGCCAAGCGCGAAAAGGTCAAAATTTCCAAATTCTGCAACTGCCGCGCGCCGACTTTTTTCAGCATTTCGCGCTCGGTTTCAAAAGAAAACTGCTCGGGCACAATTAAAAGCAATCCCTGCTCGCCCGCAAGCAGTTTTTCGGAAAGCATTTTTCGCACATATTCGGTTTTTCCGCTGCCGGCTCTGCCGAAAATAAAATGTAGCATGATCTGTTCCTGCCTTTGTTATTTGAAAAGGTAAAGTGCCGCGCCGTGCGGCGGTAAAAGAATTTGCAACGCGCTCGGGTTTTCGAAATCGGTATGTGTCCACAAATCGCGCGCGGTTTTATATGCGGTGCAGTCAGCGGGCAAATGCTCGAAAAGCGTTGTTGATTTTTCTCGGTCGCTGACATTAAACAGCGCCAAAACAGGTGCATTTTCAGCGGTGAAAGACGCCCACAACCGCAAATTTGTGTCCGCACATTTCAAAGGGTGCGCACCGTGCCCGTGTTGATTGAGGGCAAGCACCTCTTCGTTTGTCAGCAAAGAAAGCGTAAAAGCATCGGTTTCGCGCAATTCTCCGCCCAAAAACAGCGGCGAACGAAACACGCACCAAAGGGTGAGCATCGTGCGTTGCTCGTCTTTTGTAAAGTTTGTCATACGGTTTTGCGCACCGCAATACGGGGCATTTTTGCAAAGTCTGCCCAACGGCAACATATCACAATCGGGAAATGCACCGTCTTTTACATACGGATACCATTGTTCACAGCGCGCAAACATCGCATACAGTTTGTCCCAACGGTCCCAAAAATCTCCCGTCATTCGCCACATATCGGCGTTTTGCGACAGATGGTCGGCAAACGCCAACGGCGCGGGACCGGGCGAAAGCGAAAGCACCATTTCTCTGCCGCAACGGTCAATCGCACGGCGAATCAGTTCAATTTCCCCGCGCGCCGAATACGGCTCGTGCGGCTTAAACTCGGTATTGGCAATATCGTCAACTTTTACGAAATCCACGCCCCACTCGGCGTACAGCGCAAACAGCGAATCGTAATACGCCTGCGCGCCGTCTTTTTCCGCATCTACACCGTACATATCCGTGTTCCAAGCGCAAACGGAAAACGGGTGCGCGATTTCACGGGCGGTTTTCTCCGTACCGAGCAGTTTGCAGTTACGGTGCACTGCCTGCCGCGGAATCCCGCGTAAAATATGTATACCGAATTTCAAACCCATTGCGTGAATTCGGTCGGCAATCGGACGAAAGCCTTTGCCGCCCGCCGCAGAGGGAAAACGGTTTTCAGCGGGAATCAAACGCGCGTATGCATCCATACAAAGGTCTGCAAACGCGTTATAATCATTGCCGACGGCACGCGGCTCATACCACTGAATATCACAAACCACATATTCAAATCCATACGGTTTCAAATACTTCGCCATATAGGCGGCATTGCCGAGAAGTTGCTCTTCATTGACCGCCGCGCCGTAACAGTCCCAACTGTTCCAGCCCATCGGCGGCGACAATAACCGTTTTCTGTTTTGCATAGTATCACCTTACATTCAATTTACCATCATTTTACCACATCTTTTCGCACATTACAACCGAATACAGAACGGCATAAGTCCGCATATACGGACATACATTACAGTATTATTACAATTCTTTCAAAACGGTATACAGAACAAATGCGCTATGGTACGATATAGACAGGGTGATAAAATGCGAACACGGTACAACAAACGATTTCTGTGGCTCTTACTTGCGGCGGCGGTCAGCATCGGTTGCATCTTGCTGACGGTTGGTATTGTCTACACGGAAAGTCTGCGCCCCGAAATCTCGGTCTGTTTAGACGCGGGACACGGCGGCGAGGACTGCGGCGCAACCTATGGGGAGCGGCTTGAAAAGGACGACAATTTGCGGCTGACGCTTTTGGTGCGCGACAAATTAGAGGCAAACGGTATTAAAGTATATTTAACACGCGAGGACGACACCTATTTGACGCTTGCAGAACGGTGTAAAATTGCCAACCGCAAACATTGCACGCTGTTTGTAGCCTTACACCGCAACAGCAGTGAATCGGGCGGTGCAGGCGTTGAAATGTGGGTAAAAAATACGCCGAGCGACACGGAATGGGCGCTGGCGGAGAATATGCTTTCTGCATTAGAGGATGCGGGGATTTCCAAAGCACGCGGCGTAAAATCGGGCTACGCCAAAAACGCCGACGGCAACTATTATGTAAACGCGCACACGGATATGGACAGTTGTCTTGCGGAAATCGGATTTATCACAAGCGACAAGGACAACACCCTGTTTGACGAAAATCTTGACGCCTATGCGACGGCGATTGCAAAAGGGATTATAGAAACATTAGACAGCATGACAGAAGAATAGCATACATAATAAAGTAAACGCCCCGATGCAAAAGCATCGGGGCAAATGTGTTTATTGGTTTTTACGGGTATTGCCTGCCGTTTATCTTGAAAAACAGGCAGTTACGCGCGGTTCTCCTCTTCCTCGTCATCCCGTTTGCGTCTGCGTGCAAACAACAGGAACAGCAAAAGGAAGAACGCAAAGCCAAACAGAACAGCGGCTTCTGTGGGATTTTCACGAATTAACGCGCCTGTTTGGATAATAACAGGGTTATCCTTAATGATTTCCCCGATACTCGGCGGTTCGTCCGCAGACGGTGCAGGTATCCCCGGTAAAATCGTTACAGACCCGTCCGAATTGACAATGAAGTCTAAATCGGCAAGTTCTGTTTCCTCGGGAACCACGACAACCTGTGTACCGTCTTCCAAAGTTTCGACCGTGATTTCCGCCGCATCCGCACGCACTTCAATCACAAAATTCTCAATTCCGACAATGACACCCTCGCTGTTTTTGATTTCCACGCGATGACGGCCGTCTTTGATAACGGGAATGGAATATTGCCCGTCACGGTCCGAAACGGTTTCTATCTCGCCGAAGTCAAAAATCATAGAGGCATTCGGCAACGGGGTATCTCGGTCACCGCTGTATACACCGCCTTGCAACGCAAAACGGTGGCAGGGGTCATGTTCTTCGGGATGCGGCATTTCCGAATTGCAATCTGCAAAACCGAATACAATATTCAAATCTGTGTAAACATTTTGAAGCGGCAATTCACCGTATTCCATTTGGTCGGTAACATCTTCATCGTTCACGGTAACGGTTTCAATATGACAATCCGCACTGCAAATGATTTCCAAGGTGATTGCACCGTGGCGCGGCACGACGATGGTTGTACCGCTGGGTACAAGTTCATCTTCATACAGAACATAACCGCCCTCGTTATAAGTTACGGTAATTTCATGCTGACCGGGCACAACCGTCCTCAACTGCATATCTTCGGCAAAAACGCCGATTTGTAAAGCAAAGCACAGCAAAACACAAAGCAACACACTGTATGCCTTTTTCATGAAATCACCTCCCAAAAAATACAAACTCCAACTTAATTACGGGGTGGGCGCGGTATACACTACGGTGTAGGTCATGGTGCCGGTATAAGTGCCGACCGCCGCGCCACTGAAATCAGCAATGGTCACGGTTGTGGTGCTGGGCACGGCGGTATTCGCGCCGGTGAAATCCTGCGCCGCACCGTTTTGTACGGTGAAGGTCAGGGTATCGGCCGTGCCGGCCGCTGTCATAATGCCACCGGCATTTTCCGCCGCGCTAACGGTGATTTTTGCGCCGATTTGCAACGCGCTTGTGACGGTGTATTTCGCATCCTGCGCGGCGGTATCGCCCCAAGCGACATTGACTGCCG
>CAMGGF010000014.1 GCA_946055445.1 uncultured Ruminococcus sp.
AGCAAACTGTGCCCGCATAGCAATCCACAAACTTTTCTATTGAGGAAATTTTTCGGTATTATTGCCCACACAGTATTGACAACGGAAAAATTCCATGATAGTATACATAATATAATATATATCAAAAATGAAAAACATATTAGGTCATACCTCTCGCGAGGTGTGACCTTTTTTGTTGCTTGTGCAGGAAAGTTCTATTTGCGTGCCGATTTACATAGTATGGAACAAAAAGCAACGAGAGGAGGCTTCACAATGGACATTATTATGCACTACCCGAAAACCGAACAAGGAAAAAACGAATTACATAAAAAAGTCGCAGAGGTCCATGTGGAAGCCGTCGACCGGTATCTCGCACAACTGCCGTGCCCGAAAGCGCAAAAGGTGGCAATCCTTCGCTCTGTGGAAGAAGAACTGCGCAGAGAAAAAGCATAATGCCCCGAAAGGCTTTGGCGGCTATTTCTGTTGCCCGCAGTGCGCAAACACCCGCAACCACAAAGGCTTGGTCATTCTTATGCTTTCGTTTTCCCAGCGCTTAACGGTATTTTCACTGACATTGTTTAATTTTCCGAATGCAGATTGCGTCAAGTGAAGTTGCTTACGAACGGCGCGCAACTGTCTCCCCTGCCCGTCATATAAAAATTGATTGTATTCGTCCAACAAATCGGTTATCTCCACGCCCAAAATCT
The DNA here is from genome assembly GCA_946055445.1 of uncultured Ruminococcus sp. Lineage (GTDB taxonomy): Bacteria > Bacillota > Clostridia > Oscillospirales > Acutalibacteraceae > Fimenecus. The sequence continues at coordinate 687 of CAMGGF010000014.1, forward strand.
GCGCAATTTGTGTTAAAATATCAATCGGATAATAGTCGTGTTTTGGGTCTTCAAAATGTATATAGGTGCTTCGGCTAATCCCTGCGTAATCAGCAATTTCACGCTGTGGCAGGGATTTTTTATATCTGTAATACCGCAGTTTGTCTGCCGTTGTACGGAGGTCGGATACATTCGGATGTTGCAGGCAGAAATTTTCGGCATCTGCAATTCTCGTCGGTGTTACGGCGGAAAAACTGTGCACATACAGCGGAGTTGTCACTATTTTTTCCTGCGATTGCCGATAAAATAGGAACAGATTGTCATTCACGCTTGAAAACAGGCTCCACGGCGCCTGCGGGTTTGAAAAAGATACGCCTTTTGCTACATTTTTTGAAAAAAGAGCCGCAATGTTAGGATAGGATTTTCTATACACCGCGCGGCATAGGTGGCAAGTCGCGTACCGCGCTCGCCGTTAAAAGTGTTAATCCCCTTTATTAAGCCGATTGTGCCGATGGAAATTAAATCGTCTTGGTCGGCGTAGTTTGCATAATACTTTTTAATGATATGCGCTACGAGTCGCAGATTGTGTTCAATCAGCAAATCCCGCGCCGCCGTGTCCCCCGCCGCAAAGCGTTCAAGCGCTGCGCGTTCTTCTTTGGCGGAAAGCGGTTTCGGGAAAGAACCCGCCCCCTCAATATGCAACAACAAATACAGCATATTTGACCCGATTGCCGAAAGTAACTCCCACAGCATAACAACACCCCTTTTGCCCTATATATATGGGATTGGGTGTGAAATCTTGCAAGTCCGCAACTGAAAAAACAAACGGAAAAACCGCCGAGGGAACTTTCCCCGACGGCTTTTCCTATGCAATAAATTAAAATGAAAAGGGGCAAATTTTAAGGCGAAATTTACCTGTTTATCAGAACTGCTCGTCACCCTGTAAAGCGTCAAAACCTTCTTCACCGGTACGAACTTTAATAACATTCTCTACATCGTACACGAAAATCTTACCGTCGCCGATATTGCCGGTGTAAAGCGCTTTTTTCGCCGCTTCAACCAAAGTGCGTACAGGCACAGCGGAAACCACGATATCGACCTGTACTTTCGGATTCAAGTCCATACTTTCAATCTTAACGCCGCGATAATATCGCGTTTTGCCCTTTTGTACGCCGCAACCGAGTACTTTCGTTACGGTCATACCCGTAATACCGACCGCATCCATAGCGGCTTTAAGCGCCTCAAATCGTGACTCTTTACAGATAATCTCCACTTTGGTAATCTTCTTACCGTCCGCAGACGCGGTTTTCGGTGCGGAAACACCGGTTACAGGTACAGCGACTTCCACAGGAACAGGTGTTTCGACAGGTGTTGCGGTATATTCAGCAAGCGTCGGGTCAAGTGCAAACTCGAAGCCTGCATATGCCGAAGCAAGACCGTGCTCTACGCTGTCCAAACCGCTGATTTCCTCTTCCGCCGTTACGCGCAAACCGTGGAATTTTTTGATTAAAGTAAACGTGACAAGCATCATCACGGTTGTATACGCCAAAATCGAAACGACACCGAGCGCCTGCACGCCGAGTTGTCTGAATCCGCCGCCGTAGAAAAGCCCTGTATCCGTTGCAAAGAGACCGACTGCCAAAGTGCCCCAAATGCCGTTGGCAAAGTGCACGCCGACCGCACCGACGGGGTCATCAATGTGCAATTTCAAATCGAGGACTTCCACAACAACGACGACCCAAATCCCGGCGACCAAGCCGATGAGAATCGAACCGAGGGCATCCACATTCGCACAGCCTGCGGTTATGGCAACGAGGCCTGCCAAAGAGCCGTTCAAGGTCATAGAAACATCAGGTTTACCGTTTTTAATCCAAGTAAACACCATCGTTGCACAGGAAGCAAATGCGGGTGCAAGCGTCGTAGTCACAAAGATTTTGCCGAGCGTTGCAATGTCGGTGGCGGCGGCGCCGTTGAAACCGTACCATCCAAACCAAAGAATAAACACACCGAGCGCGCCGATAGTAATGGAATGTCCGGGAATGGCGCGCGCTTCTTTTTTGCCGTCTTTGCCGGTCACATATTTGCCGATACGCGGCCCGAGGAAAATGGCACCGATCAGCGCCGCCGTGCCGCCGACCATATGAATCGCCGCCGAACCGGCATAATCGATAAAACCGAGTTTATAAAGCCAGCCTTGGCTGTTCCAAACCCATCCCGCTTCTATCGGATACACCACTGCGCTGATGACTGCGCTGTAAATGCAGTATGCGCTGAACTTGGTACGCTCTGCCATCGCGCCCGAAACAATCGTTGCCGCCGTAGCACAGAACACAAGGTTAAATACAAAACTTGACCAGTTGTAATTGTCCCAATTTGCAAAAATATCCAAATTCGGCATACCGATAACGCCTGCTATGTAATCCTCTGCAAGCATCAATCCCGAGCCGAGCGTTACAAACACCACCGAGCCGATACAAAAATCCATTAAGTTTTTCATAATGATGTTGCCGGCGTTTTTGGCTCTTGTAAAGCCCGCCTCCACCATTGCAAAGCCGCATTGCATAAAGAACACCAACGCGGCGCCGATTAAAAACCACACGCCGAAGGTCAGTTCTGATACCGCTTCTGTAATTTCTGCCATAAATCTTCTCCTCCAAAAAAGAAATCGGCGCGCGAGGGCAGTTTGCCCATCGCACGCCGTTGTGCAAAACAACATATTCCAAAACAAAACTCTCCGGAAAAGTAATGCAATGAGAAAGGCGCTGTGAAGGTTTTCTTCACAACGCCTTTGTTGTTATGCACAAATGACACGCCTGTTTTTTGGTGCCGTCAAGTATAAAATTTCAATTTTTTGTATTTTGGAAATTTTCATAATCTGTTTAACACAATATACAGCGTGTTTTATGAAAATTTTACAAGAAATATGGCAATTTGCCTACAAATCTGCTATACTGCCTTCGGGTGAATGAAATGCTGCCGTACTATTTTTCCTTGAATGAATATTTACAAACCCGTTTTGGAGAGAAACTGTATAAACTGTCCTTGGAAACGGGTTGCACCTGCCCAAACCGTGACGGTACTTTGGGCACGGGTGGCTGTATTTTTTGCAGTGCAGGCGGCAGCGGTGAATTTGCGCAAAAACCGCATGAAGATATGAATCTGCAAATTGAACAGGCAAAAGCACGCGTTTCGCAGAAATTCAAGGGCACGCACTATATTGCCTATTTTCAAAGTTACACAAATACCTACGGGGATATGGACCGCTTGCGGAAAATCTATTTTACCGCTGCCGAAAACCCGTGTATTCAAGCCATTTCCATCGGCACACGCCCCGATTGTTTGCCGCCCGAAATCCTTCAAATGCTGAAAGAATTAAACGAGGTAAAACCTGTTTTTGTGGAATTGGGCTTGCAAACAATGCACGAAAGCACGGCACAATTCATTCGCCGCGGCTACCCCCTGCCCGTTTATGAAAAAGCCGTTTTCAACTTACACGATATTGGTATAAATGTGGTCACGCACATCATTTTAGGTTTGCCGTATGAAACGAAAGCACAAATGCTTGAAAGTGTTCGGTATGTCGGTAAAATCGGCTCAGACGGTGTGAAATTGCAATTATTGCATATTCTCAAGGGTACAGATTTGGAAACAGTTTACCGAAACGGCGAATTTCAAACGCTTACGAAAGCCGAGTATATCGACCTATTGTGTGACTGTATAGAGGTTTTGCCGCAAAACACGGTCATACATCGCCTAACAGGCGACGCGCCGAAAAAACTGTTGGTAGCCCCCCTTTGGTCGGGAAATAAAAAAGATGTCTTAAACCAAATCAACCGAACTTTTGCAGAACGCGGCATTCGGCAAGGTGCAAAAACGCCCTGACACTTAAGTGTCGGGCGTTTTTTGTTGGATTTTATATAAAAAGCAATCTACACAAGCAATATCTTATTACACTCCGTTTCAAACGGTCCGATTTTCGGGCTATCCCATTCACGGTAAGTGCCGTCGCCTATGATAACCGTATCTCCGTGCACAGCAATCTCTGCCGCCTGCCCTATCGTGCAAAAGGGATTTTCTTTTGTACCGTTTCCCGATACATCATTTGTTTGAGAAACATAATATATCATAAAAAACACCTTTCGGAAATGCTGTTTTTATTCTTCTGTCGCAGTTGTTTGAGGTGTAGTGATTTCCGGTGCAGTGGTCTGTGTCTGTATATCCGAAAGCGCCTTTTGCAAAGCGTTTTTCGCGCCGCCCGCAGGTAAAGCGCCGATTTTTTCGGTTGCCGCGGCAAACGCCGCATCCGTCTTTTGCTGTTCATACTGCATCAATGCCGCCTCGGCGTTGTGATAAGCAAACAGCCCGTTTTTATCCGTCAGCACAACCGTTTTACCGTTTTCTGCCATATTGGTTTTACGGGCATAGTCATACAGCGAGATATTCATATCCGTTGCATTGGAAATCCCGTTTATACTACCTTTGTCCGAATACTGCCATATACGGTATTTATGCTTAAAGTCGGTTTCTTTGCTTGTATAGTGCGCCATCCAAATTTCATAACGGGACAGGCGAGAAAAATCCAGTTCATTGTAATAAAATGTTTTACTTGCATACACGCCGGGCGTATAGCCTGCATTTTTCACGGCTTCGCAAAAAGCCACTGCAATATCCGTTCTCTCTTTTTTCGTAAGCGCGTCTGCCCTGCCATTGTGATTCGGGTTGGAAAACTCTGTATCGAAATAAATCGGATATGTGATTTTATAGCGTTTGGCATAGTCCACGCAAACGCCCGCTTCTTCTAACGCTTCGTCGATGGTAATGGCTTGGCTGAAAAAGTAAAGCCCGACAGGCACGCCTGCCGCCGCCGCGCCTAACAAATTGGTATCCACACTGCGGTCGAGCATCGGCGGTTTAATCAGGTCGGTTGTACCGTACCCACGAAACCCAACGCGGACAATAGCAAAATCAACACCGTCTGCCTTGACGGCGTTCCAATCAATTTTGCCGTTCCATTGCGAAACATCAATGCCAACCAAAGAGGCTTTTGCGCCGTATGCATTGAAATAATAGTTTCTGCCGCCGATTTTTTGCATTCCCTGTAAAGCCGCGTGGTTGTTATCGAAATAAAACAGTGCGCCGTTAATCTGTTGCCAGCCGACAAGCGTGGAAGTGTCGGTATATACATAATCCGTGTATTTCGACGGAAATCCCGCAGAATCCCCCCACGGCAATTCGGTTTCGGTATGGTCCTCAATTACTTCACCGCTGCTTTCCCCGGAAAAAGAGTTATCCTGGGTTCTGTCGTTTCCCTTGTCGCCGTCTTGTGCCTTATTGCCGGTTGCGGTTTGGGTTTTGACATCGGTTTTTGCTTTGTAGGCAGATGTGGTTTCCGCTTCTGTTTGTGTGGGTTCCGAAGAGGTTTCCGCTATGGTTGCCTCCGTTTGTGGAACCGTTTCGACGGTCGTTGTCTCTGTGATAAGCGGTGCGGCGGCAACCTCATTCGGTTCCGCCTGCCCCAAGCGCGGGAAAACGCATACGCCAAGTATGACAATTACAACGGTCACAACAAAAATGCCAACCGAAACCGCAATTTTTATAATTTTTTCACGCTTTGTCTGTTGTATAGGTTCCAAATGAAATTCCCTCTTAACTTAATAAGTATTAATCTTGTTTTGCATTACAATTTTTTCGAGCAAAACTCGTTTACTCAACAGCAAATTTTCGCAGTGCCTTGCCCACGCCGTTTTCTGCATTCGAGGCGGTAATATAATCCGCCGCTGATTTTGCAGGCATCTGCGCATTTGCCATTGCAACGCCGAGCCCTACGGCGTGAAGCATTGTGATATCGTTAAACCCATCCCCGCACGCCATCGTTTCCGCTTGCTGAATCTGCAAATACTTTGCGAGTTCCAAAATTGCCGCGCCTTTGTCACAGCCCTTTGCGGTGATTTCCAAAAAGAACGGCTCCGATCGAAATACTGACAGCGGTAAATCGGAAAGCATACCGCGCAGTTTCCCCTCCGCGTCCCCTAAAAAGTCCTGCTCACCCGTAATTAAAAACTTCGGTGTTTCATAGGTCATTTCCGCACGCAGTTCGGGTACACGCTGAATTTCCAAGCGGTTAATCGTGGTTTCCATTTGAAAATAACGGTCATTTGCCTTTTGCGTGACGGCGATATCGTTTTTATAGCCCGTCAATGCCAAATCAAGTTTGTCGGCGGCATCAAAAATGCGCGAATAACATTGTACAGGAATGTTTTTTTGAAACAGCAATGTATTCGTTTTAGCCTGAAAAGTACGCGCGCCGTTGTATGAAATCACATAGCCGCCCAAACTTGCCAAATCCAATTCTGCGGCATAGCGGCGAATCCCCGGCGTCGGTCTGCCCGTTGCGAGTACAAACACACCGCCGTTTCTCACAAACGCCTGAATATCCGCTTTTGTTTCAGACAAGAGTTCTTTTTTGTCGGTTACCAATGTTCCGTCAATATCCACGGCAGCCAATTTCATTTTCAAAACGATCACCTCTTGTTGAATATATTGTACCGCGAAACATATAGCGCGGTCAATGCGGGAAATAGCAGAGAAAATGCGGTGAATTACTGTTTTTTTGTCGGCTTTGCCCATAAAAACAGACGGTGTATTTCTACACCGTCTGTGGATGAAAGATTTAAACTTCTTCTTCGCGTTTGCGTTTCATAGCACCCGCACTCAAAGCAAGTGTTGCCGCAACCGGTAAAGCAAACACCAAAGCAGAAGCAACCTGTTTGCCTGCTGTTTGCGGGACATTTGCATCAGGCGAATCACCGCCGTTTTCACCTTCTGCCGCTAAATCTGCCGCTTTGGAAATAGCAAAACTGTCAATTTTGGAAGCGTTGCCGTTTCTAACGGTATACGCGTCAAAATAGAGATTGTCGCCGTCAATTTGAATGGCAGAAAATACGGGCGCGGTTGCGTCATAAATCGTTTGTGCGCGCGGGAAGAGTTCATCAGTCAATGCCGCGTCTTTGGTCTGATAGTATTTTACGCCGGAACAACCGTCAATCGTATACACTGTACCGTCGGGATTCACCATAGCGGTATAACTGTTGCCGTTATGGGAAACCGTGCGTTCCACAATTTCACATTTGGCATTGTCTTTCATTGCCGTTGTACGCAAGTACACATGGTCATGCCCCTGCAAAACCACATCAATCCCCAATTCGGGCATCAATACGGAAAGTTGCGCACGAAGTGCCACAACATCGTCATCGTCATAATGCGAGCCGTTGGAGTAAATCGCCTTATGCAATGCAACGATTTTCCACTGCTTGTCACTGGCGGCGGCATCGGCTTTTAGCCATTCCGTTTGCTTGGTGCTTAATGTATTATCCTCATTCAAATCGTTGGTATTGAGCACCATAAAGTGCGCGTTGTTGTAATCGTAGGAATAATACACGCCGCTTGCCGTATCCTGCTCAGGCACATTGGAAAGCAGGAAATTGTTAACGGTTGCGTGGTCATAGTTGGTTTCGTGATTGCCGGTAGTCGGCATCAGCGCGGTTTTCAAAAGGCTGTCGGACGCGGTATTCAATGCCCAATTCCACTGGTTAAAGTTTTTACCGCTGTCTACAAAGTCGCCCGTATGCACAATGAACTTTGCATCGGGATAGAGGGTAAACGCCGTTTCCACTACATTCGCCCAAGTTTCATATTGGCGTTCAATACCGCCCTGGCTGTCGCTCATATGGAAGAAGGTAAAGCGCTCGGAATTGTCTGCGGTTTCAAACACGCCGACTTCGCTCCACCAACCGCGTGACGCGTCACCTACGCGATAGCAATACTTTTGACCGGGCTTTAAGCCGCCGACTTTAATCATATGACGGTTGACATCAAACGCGTGGGAAATGATGCCGATGACGCCTAAATCCACCCCGGGCACTTCCCGCGTGACGCGTTTTGTGTCCGAAGCGATATTACTGCCTGTGGTAGGTGTACCCGTAAAGCGAGGATGCGCCGAATACGGTACAATTTCAATATCCGTTCCCGTTACACTTGTTTTGGTATACCAACAAATGTTGCGGGAAGTCGCGCTGTCCGCACCGAATGTTACAGCAATCCCGGAGGGCAGGCGCAAATCTTCGACCGTCGGAATAACCTGCACTCTGCCGCTGTAAGTCACGGTTGTGTTGTTATCCGCCTGCGGCGCAGGGTTTGTATCCGTCGTTAAATCGGAAAGAATATTATAAAACTCGTAAGCGATGGTTTCAATCTGACTGTCGGTCAGGTATTCGTCCATATAGTTTTGCAACACTTCATCCAGCGATTTGTATTCCACAATCCCTGCCGCGAAAAACAGATTGATAAGTTGCGCAAGACTCGGTTGCGGCACGGCGGCGGTTACGCCGTTTGCATCGCCCGTCGCAATGATTTGCGTAATGATTTCGCCCAAAATAACTTTGGTGTCCTCGTCATTGGTATTGCGTAAAATGCCGACAACATCAATATGGATATTCGGGAGAATTTCATCCTCCAACAAATCGTGCATAACCACATCAATCAGCGTATCTAAAATAACATCGGCATTTTCGCCGCGTTCAAAGCGTGCAAGTGCATCGTTTAAAAATGCATCGTCACTGCGGTCTTCGTTCCCTGAATAGAATGTAGCAAGCACGGCAGAAGCAAGTTCACCGAAATTGCCGTTGCGGCTTGCATCACCGAACCCGTATGTATCTATATACTTTGTGCACGGGTAAGAGGACATTTCAAGCGAAGTAATCTTCAAAACCGCCGCGTCTAACACTTCCAACAAATGTGCCGTGCCGTCCGCGCCGTCTAAATAGTTTTGCTCAACTTGGTCGCAGACATTTTTAATGAGAAGTTTCAGAGAAACCTTTGTAACGCCTTCAATCGCGCCGATACCGCTGTCACTTGACAAAAGTCCATCCAAAACGCTGTCCAAATCCAGTTTTGTGGCAAGATACAAATACAGACTGCCGGCGTCCTGCACGCTTGGAATCAACGAATATTCCAACAGATAGCGCAGATAGTTATGGATAAACTGATTGATGTCATCACCGCCGAAATTCAAAGCAAATGCCGAAAGTCGGTACGGTTGCGGATAGGTCGTACCGTATGCGGACACGGGACGAGAACGGTCGATATCCACAGTTTCATAGGTTGCGGAAATATCCCCTGCCGGACTGCGATTATCTAAAGTTACCACGCGCAGATAGCACGGGAAGTTCAGCATAGAAGCCGAAGAACAATCGGTTAAAGTTTCGCCGTTATCGGAAGTGTGCGAAGCAATGTCCGTCACATGGATATGCCCTGTAAAGGCAAAATGCATACCTGCATCGGCAAAACTTTCGCAAACCTCTTGCCAATTATCAATCGGGAATGCGGTGAACAGATTGTCCTCATTTTCAAAATGCTCTACCAAATTGAAATGTGTAAGACCGATGACCGTAAGGCCTTGTGCTTTTGCATCGGCAATTTGCGCAAGCGCCCACTGCATCAGCGCATCGGAATACGCCCCGCGGGTTTCTCCTTTATTTTCGCCTTTGGAGTTGCTGTCGGCAGAATAGCAACCGCCGTCAAGCGCTATCAAGCGGTAACCGCCGTCTAAATCGGCGGTGTAGGAAAGTCCGCCCGCCTCCTCGCCCGCAGGCGGGGTAAAGGTATTGACCGCGTGGTCATACCCTAAATTTTGATAAATCGTGCGGAATTCTTCGGGCTCTGTCCAGCGAGTGGAAACAAATTTACCGTTTTTAAACTCCGCCGCGTTGCCGTTGCGTACATCGTGGTTACCGTTGATGACGAACACCTCAACGCCCGTGTCGTGCTCGAACTGTTCCAATTTCGCCGCCAGTTCCCTGTGCCCCTCATATTCACCGTTTTTGGTTAGGTCACCCGGAATAATCAGATATTTCAAACCGCGATTTGCGGCTTCCACGCGGTACTCGTTGAGCGCATTGTCTAAAAGCGCTTCGGCGAGGTACGAAGTGGTGGAATTAAGTTTTGACGCTTCAATAAACGCATTGATATCCGAGCCCATTAAACTTCTCGGAAAATAATGCAGGTCATTCATAACGCCCACGGTGACTTCCCCGCTTGATGCAACCGAATGCACAAGTGTAGAGGGCACCAAAGTGAAAACCAACGCCAAAGTCAGCACAAGCGCCGCCAATTTTGACGCTGTCCGTTTCATTTTTTTCATTGCCGTCTCCCCAATCTCTGTAAATTTACTAATATACAGTTGGAGTATAGCATATTTTTAAAGCCAATTCAATAAAATTTTGTCAAAAATGGAGCGTTTAAACATACATTTTCACAAAACAAAACCGCCGTTCAACAGTTCGGCGGTTTTTTGTCGTTTAATTCTTCGATAATATAATCGAGTTTTTTGTGTAAGTCTTTTAATATGATTTCGGATTTCAAGTTAATTTTATAATCGTTTTCACTGCGGCGTCGGTCTTTTTGCTCTTGCCGCTGTTGGCTCATCATAATCAGCGGGGCCTGCACAGCGGCAACACAGGAAAGCACCAAGTTGAGCAGTATAAACGGATACGGGTCAAACGCGCGCGAAGCCACAATTAAATTGACAACAATCCACAAAAGAAGCAACGCGCTGAACGATAGAATAAAGCCCCAACTGCCCGCAAACGCCGCCATTCTATCCGCCGCGCGCTGACCGAAGGTTTCTTTTTCCTCCCCGCGCGTTGCCACCGCGTTTTCCAAAAGCAAGTGGATAATTTCTTCATTTGTCATATTGTCATGCGGCGTATTGAGAATGTAGCCGAGCAGTTCTTTGTCGTCCATGTGCGTCACCTCCGATTTAGTATCGGAGAAAACAGGAAAAGTATGCAAAAGTGATTACTGAAAAAAGCATAAAATCCATTCCGAAAAGCGGAAAAACGGACGGGTTTCTTTCGTGTTTGGAATTAAAATTTGTGTTTTGGGGTCATATTTTTTGATGCACCCTTTGTATAAACACTTGGCTTGCTTTTGAATAATCGGTGCGTTTGAAACCAAAACAAAATCTCGTATTGTCATTCTGTCAATCGCTTTTTTGCACTGCAACACATATACCGGCTTATTCAAGTCCACCGTACATTTCACTTTGTTTCGCGAGAGCAGTTGTATTTTGTCATCAAGCAGATATACGGTGTAGCACAAGTCACGGTATAAGATAAGAAACAGAATATGCAGAACCGAATAACAAAATAACGCATAACACAAAAAGGGCAACCACTCTAAAAATGTATCACAAATAGGAATCGAACAAATCAGTAGCGTCGCCATTAGGACTGACAAGAGAATAAATACCACGATTGCATTCTTTTTTACTTCTTTAAAAATGGGTATTTTCATTCTAACCCCCCTTTTTTCAGTTTTTTCTGTTTAAAAATCACATGCAAAATAAAGCACACAAAAAAGACGGTAAGAAATTTCCATAATACATAGACACCGTAATCAAACCGCGGCATCGTATATACAGTTTCACCGGTTTGTAAATTTTGAATGGTGTAATAGCCGAGTATCTTTTTTTGTTGATATATAATGCCGTTTGCATCTTGATATACCGTTTTTTTCTTAAACTTCGCGTTGAAAACTGCGGTATCCGTATATTCCTCTGTTGAAAATACATCCCCCGAAATTTCCCGAATTTCTTTTTTTAACGGTCTATATATTGCAATTTGATTATCCTCCAAAGCCAAAACATAACTCGTACCGTCAGCAAACTCGCTAACCGGAATTTTTGTAACACACCGCCCGTTTTCTATTATTTCCACAGAATTTGAAAGCCCCACATACAGTTTGCCGTCGGCAACGGCAAAACCGTTCAGGTCAAAGTTCACGCGTGCTGTAATCGTAAGAAGAATACACGCAGACCAAAATGGCAAAAAAATAAACCATAATATTATTTCACGTTTAAAGAGTTTCATCATATTCCTTACCTCTCTTTTGGCGTGCAGTTGTCATTTGCGATAAAAAACGCCGAGATATACACTCGGCGTTTTTGAAAAAGACTTATTCCAATCGAATCAGCATATTCGCTTTTTTACCGGTCGACTTAAACACCGACAAAACGGTTGGATAAATACCGAGTCCTGCGAACAAAAGGCCCAAGAAAATATCGCCTGCCATATCGCCGATTATGGAACTGTCGGTAAACAGCGTAGAGAAAAATCCAAACGCCGCATCTAAAACGGTTACACCCTGCGCGGCAATTTCGGGGTCTGCAAGCCACATACTGTAAATTGCATAAATAATTGCCGCAGACTCGCCGAGAAACACACCAAACACGGTTGCCAAAATAATGACAACCCCTTTAGCCTTGCATTCCTTACCCTGTAACAGTTCGTAACCTTTTTTGGCGGCAAGTCCGATAAGCAAACCGAGTATTGCCACAAACCAACCGAAATAATAGGCAATTGCCCATGGGATAGCACCGATTACAGCGCCCAAAAGCGCACCGAGTACACCGGTTGCTATGTTCCCTTTTTGCGAAATTTCCTCTTTGGTTTGTAACAATTCAGCCGCATCGCGTTCCAAACAACCGCTATGCATATAAAACACCGTTCCGTTCATCAAAGCCGGAACAGCCGCACTGCCGTCCAAGGGTTGCCCGCAGGAACTGCAATGTGTTGCGCCAACACCGCCGAGCGCAACCAATTTATCGCAAAACACCTCAATAAATTCACAGATTCTTTTCATCGTGCCGGGATTGTCCGAAAAGGTCACGGACACGCAACTCAATGCCGCCTCACACCCCGCAATGCGATATTGCTTTTTTACGGTTTTATCGTTTAGAAATCCCACAGCCGCCTGCAATGCGGTTTCCTCCGGAAAGCGCACGGCAAACGCGACAGATTTCCAGCCGTTCCCCTCTTGCATCGACAGCATAAACCCACGGTATATGCCATACGCCACGCCGTTAGAAACTTTCAGCCCCTTTTCCGCGGCAAAGGTTTTTAATCCTTTTCCTACCATTTTTCATTCCCTCTCTTTTTCATATCTTGAAATTATTTTTAGTTTATCATAAGTAAAATACTTTGTCAACAAATACCGTCACCATCAGCCGAAAATGCAATCTGTGCGTCGGGGGCGTGAACGATTCGCCTGCACAACTTTGCTGTAATTCTGCAAAACGGTCAAGATCGTTTCCTACGCATAATTCCTGATTTTCGGCAGAAAAATACGCGGGTGGGATTTCCCCGCCCGCGTACTGTGTGGCGTTTTATTAGCCTTTTTTCTCGTCGGCAGGCGCGTCCGTTACCAATTCTTTGAGGCTTGTTGCAAGCCCTGCAAGACTTTGAATTTCGGACGGGATAATAATTTTAGTTGCCTTACCGTCGGCGGCCTTTGCAAACGCTTCGAGACTCTTAATCGCAATCACGGCTTCGCCGGGTGCGGCTTCATTGAGCATACGGATAGCGTCGGCATTTGCCTGTTGCACGGCGAGAATTGCTTGCGCTTCGCCCTCTGCCTCGCGGATTTTGGCTTCTTTAACAGCCTCGGCGCGCAGAATTGCCGCCTGTTTTTCCGCCTCGGCATTGAGGATTTGTGACTCCTTGTGCCCTTCGGCAACCAGAATCTTACTTGCCTTTTCGCCTTCTGCGGTGAGGATTGCCTCACGGCGCTGACGCTCGGCTTTCATCTGTTTTTCCATCGCGTCCTGAATTTCACGCGGCGGAA
>CAMGGF010000015.1 GCA_946055445.1 uncultured Ruminococcus sp.
ATGTGTTCGGTAAATCCGGCCCCGCCGTGGCATTGTTACACATTTACGGGCTGGATGCACAGCATATCGCTGAAAAGGCGAAAGCGGCTGTCGCGCTGAAAGCGTAACCGCAATATGCAAAATCCCAACAGGCTGTATCCCGCGATACAGCCTGTTTTTTATCTTTTTTATAAAAAAGTTTTGTCAGTTTTTGTAAATTCCCCGACTACTGTATGAAGGGAGAGAGAATCCGTTGAACAGCGCTGGAAAACAACAGGCGGACGCACGCTTACAACAGGCGTATTCGCTTTATTATTTGCCGTTAATGAAATACTGCAATGCCCGCAAAGGCTCGGCACCGCTGTCCGCGGAGGATTGCGTGCAGGAGGCGTTTTTGGTGTACTACAACAAATTGCTGTACGGAGAGGACATTCAAAATCCGCGCGCGTTTTTGTATAGAACAACCGACAATTTTTTGCATCGCGCACTGGATCGTTTTAAGCAGGAGCAAAGCCGTACCGTGCCGTTGGAAACGGCGGCGGAAGTTGCGGCGGCAGAACTTCCCTTCGACGCTTGCGATTTGGATTACGATTTGCTTTCAGGCTTATTGCTTTCTTCCTTAACCGAAGAAGAACAGCGGTTTTACACCCTGAAATATATCGAGCATCGCTCGCTTGCGGAGATTGGTGAAATCTTCGGGATTTCGCCTGCGGCGGCGGCACAGCGTTCGTCCAGATTGCGAAAGCGTATTCAGGAAAAATTGACCGAAACCATTCAAACTTTTAGAAAAGGAGGGGTTTGCGTTGGAAACCTTGACCATCCATAAAGATGTGCTGTATGCACTTTTTGCTGACGATACATTCCGAAACGAGTTGACGGAATATTTAAACCGCGTTATCGATGCAGAACTTGAAAAAGGCGACGCAATGGATTGCGATTTGATTGACGCGTGCGCAGAAATCCTTTTGGAATTGCAAGCGGAAACGGCAGAAAGCGCGCAAACCGCAGTGGTGCTTTTGTCCGATGAAAAATTTTGTAAAAAAATCCAAAAGCATTCTCTGCTTCGCAAAAAGCAACAACGCATTTTGGCGGTTTCTGCCGCGGCGGCGTTGCTTCTGTTTACGGCAGGTTCCGTATACAGTCGGCAGACAACGGGGGAAACCCTTGCGAAACGCATGGAACAAAAAATTGCGTCTTGGTTTGAAAGCGAGCGCGTAGAAACGCCCGAACAGCCCACTGCGGCAGAGGAAATTTCCACTGTGCCCGCGCCTGTTCCCGAAACGACAACCGAAGCGGAAATAGAGCCAACAACGGTGAAAACGATTTCTGCCGTACCAATGCAAACACAAGAGATTTTGCCTGCAAGCATTTACGGTGTGTTTCCTGAGGACCTCAAAACCGAATATCAGGTGGGCGAGGCGCTTGATATGCGCGGTGTGCGCGTGTTTGCCGTAGAACTCGACGGCACAGAGCGTGAAATTCCGCTTTCCGACTGCCAAGTCACCACCGAGCGCGGTTTTTCGCGCGACCCGGGCAGATATGCCGTAACGGTATTTTACAGGGGCTTGTCCTTTTCGTATTCTGTTACGGTAGTTGCCCAAAAAGATACGGTGATACTCAATTCCATATACGGCACCTTCCCCGAGGGATTTTCCTTTACCGTTACATCGTTTGACAATTTGGATTTGAACGGTCTCACCGTCACGGCGGTATATTCCGACGGCAGTGAACGGGAAATCCCGCTTTCGGACTGCGAAATTACGGTGGAGCCGAACTTTATGGAATTGGAAAATAAAGCGCTTGTGACCGTAAATTACGAGGACAGAACCTTCTCTTTCATTTTGACAAAGGAGGCAGAGTGAAATGAAAAACCTTCGTCTTTCCAAAAAACTGACAGCCGTATGTTTGAGCGCGGTGCTGTTGCTTGTGTCCTTGCCGCTGGGTGCTGTTGCCGCGACAACGGAAAAAACCACCGCAGACGGTTTTGTGTATACCGTGGTGAATGAAAAAGTGACCATCAAGCAGTACACGGGTACCGCGACAGCAGTGACCGTGCCCGAAACGATCGACGGTTTGCCCGTAACCACTATCGGCGACGGTGCGTTCTCTTACAAAAGCGAATTGCAAAGCGTTACCTTGCCGAACAGCATGACAAAAATTTGTATGATGGCGTTTTTTGCCGCGGAGAATTTGCAAACGCTTAACATTGCAGACCTTCCTAATCTGACTTATATCGGCGCGTATGCATTTGCCGGCACAAAACTTGCGGGGGACATGGTTGTGCCCGAAACGGTTACCGACATCGGCGCGAATGCCTTTTCGCTTACCGAAATCACCTCCCTGCACCTCGGCAAAAATGTCAAACCTGTATCCGTGCAATCGGGGCACGGTTGGCGCGTTGCGTTTAAAAATGCATCTTCTTCTTCTCTTGGGTCTTTGGTAACATACCTTCGGGAATGGTCAACCTTAGAGACACAAAAAAATATTGCCATAAACTGTCATGCTTTGAAAGAAATCACGGTGGACAGAAGCAATCCCTATTTACGCGCCTACGGTGGGGTGTTGTTCAATAAATCGATGACGGAACTGTACTGCTATCCAAGCGGGAAACCGGCGAGTATATATTATATTCCCAATACGGTGCAGAATTTTTACGATGCGTTCGGCGGTATGTACTTAAACCCGATTTCCGTACAATATTTTGGCACCTTGGACTTGATGGATAACAATTTTTATAACAGCGGTTGGGTGGAATTTCCAAGCAACAATTCGCTGAAAACCGTGATTATCCCGAACGGCGTCACCTCGTTTTGCCAAGCGGCGTTTTACAATTCAGGACTGGAAAGCATTTTCATTCCGAAAACGGTGACTTCCATCAGCGAAAAGGCGTTTTGGCATTGCCGAAGCCTTACCACCGTCGGCTTTGACCGTGATTCCGTCTATACCGAACTGCCCGAGCAATGCTTTAAAGATTGTCAGAACTTAAAAAATGTCACCTTCGGGCGGATCGACTATCTTTCCGCGCTGGCGTTTGATGCTTGCACATCGATGGAAACGGTAGATTTAACCAATGTGCTTTCCCTCGACAGCACCGCGTTTGACAACTGCACAAGTCTTACCGAGGTCGTGTACGGCGACACGGACGCGGCAGAAAAAGCAACGGTTTCCGTCTCTGCTTTTGAAGATACACCGTCTTTGGAAACCGTCATGCTCGGCAGTGCCGTGCAAAGCGTCGAGGCAAATGCCTTTGCGAATTGCGCAAACTTAAAAACTGCCTATATTTCCGACGAGGTTGAAAGCATCAGTGCCTCGGCGTTTGACGGTTGCGAAAACTTAACCATTACCGTGCCGACGGAAGAATGCTACGCCTACCAATATGCCGTGCAAAATAACATTCCCGTGACCACTTTGCAAATCTCACCCATACCGAACCAAACCTATACGGGCGCGGCGATTACGCCGGAATTTACCGTGACGGCAAGCGGCAAGCAACTGACGGAAAACACCGATTACGAGGTGCTTTTCAAAAATAATACCGACTTCGGTACGGCGAGCGTGACCGTAGTGGGTAAAGGTGAATACAGCATTTTTGCGGCGGTTGCCAAATTCGCGATTTTACAGCGGGATTTGGATGACGGGGTATTGGTCAGCAATATTCTGCCGCAAAGTGCCGACGAAAACGGCACAGAGCCGGAAATTGCCCTTTCTTTCGGCAATTACATTCTGCAAAAAGATGTGGATTACACCGTGCAGTATACGAACAATACCGAAATCGGAACGGCGACGGTCACTGTGACGGGTATCGGCAACTTCACGGGGACAAAAACGCTGACTTTTGAAATTACCGAAACGCCGCCTTCGGAAGAAGTGAAATACGCGCCGGGCGATGTAGACGGCAACGGTGAAATCGCGCTGACCGACTATGCGCTGATGGTCAATATTGCGTTGGGTACGGTTTCGGTGCGCGATACGGCGGTGCTTGAAGCAGGGGACTTGAACGGCGACACGGTTGTGGATTTCTTTGATGTCGCATTGCTCAATTTGATGCTCAGCGGGTTAGCATAATCGCGTTTTCCTCCGCGAAATACGATAAAACAGGGCTGTCTTTCAAAAGACAGCCCTGCTTTCATAGGGAACGGTCAAGATCGTTCCCTACGCGTGCACAGTCGAATTTGTATATAGCCGCGGCAGTTGTTCGCGCCAATCCCGAAACTGCGCGGCAATATCGTCTAAATCCACTTGTTCTGCCTGTTTCCCCGTGCGGGCAAATTCTGAATTTTCTTTGGCGCGCACCGTGCCGAATACGGCGGCGAACAGCAATAACAGCAAAAACAGGCAAAACAGATACCGCCGCAATACAGGATTTTTCATATTTTCACTTCCTTTTTCTGTTTGTTAGTTTTCCGAATATTGTAAAATCAATTCCCCGAGCGCTTTGCCGATTAAATGTCCCGAATATTCCGCTTCTTCCAAGGTGTTCGAGTCACTGCCCATTTCTAAAAGTACAGAACAGGGGGTAATGTCCATATTGTATTTTCGCGCCGAAAACAGCACGGGGCGCATCAGCCCCGGGTATTTGGTTTCGGCGGTTTTTTGTAATTGCAGTGCGAAAGTCAGGTTTTCCTCCCACTGCGGAAAAGCAGTTACTTTGCCGTCCTCACAGCCCGCAATAATCATAATTTGCGCCGCCTTTTTGCCGTTTATTTCCGCGGTCGGTTTGATGCGCGTGCCGTCGCTTTGCTTTATCGCGTCGCGGTGCACATCAATGACTACCTGAATACTCGGGTTTTGGGCCATAATTTTTTCAATGCTTTCTCTTGAACGGTCATATGCGCCCGTGTACTGTGTATCGTGAATTTCTTTGTCGTGCACAACGCCGATGCCCATTTTTGTGAGTTCTTCGCAAATTGCCGTACCCACGCGCACCATATTGCGGTCAGGGCTGTTACTGCGCGTGACATACGCCGTTGTGTACCACCCGTAATTCAACAGTTCATAACTTTCCGTGGTGTGTGTGTGAAAAATCAACACCGTCGGCGCGCTTTTATCCGAAATTTGAAGCGTTGCACTTTTCTCCACCGCTGATTTTATATCAATCGAATGTGACGGCGTGGTGTTGCGTACCGCAATATTTTCATAGGTGTCTGTGGCGTTTGCCGCATCATATTGTTTTTCCGTAATATTGCCGCTTTTTTGCGCCGAGGCAAAAACGGCTTCCGTCTCTTGCATCATTTTCAGAATATCGGCAGGCGTGTCCGTTTCGGACGGCGTTTGGGAAGGCGCGGTCGGTGCTTGTACGCGGTTTTGAATCGGTACAAAAACAGGCGCGTCGAAAGCCGCATCATTTTCCTGCGCCGCGCGCGACAGTTCGTTTTTTAACACCGCCGCCGTGCCTTGCGGCAAAGCGAGCGAGGCGCTGAACATGGCTATTTTTTCAAGCGGCACAGTACCGTGCGTGCCGATAAACACGGTGCAAAGAAGAAACAGGGGTACGGCAAGCGTCAGCAAAAAACGGTTTGCGGCGTCTCCGCTGTTTTTGCGCCGCGATAAATGTTTGTGTGTAACCATAGGCGTGTCCTTTCGCATATATCCTTCCGTTTTTATGCATATGCAAAAAGGCACACGGATATTAAACAATATTTAAAAGCATATCGGGCGAAACAGACGGCTGTAAAGCGCAGTTGAGTGCGAGAGATAAAAATCGCGAAGCGCGGCGAATGAGTGTGTCGATTTCCCGCGGGGTAACCATCATTTCGCGCGCTTCTTTTTCGGCGGTTTCGTGTATATCTCGCTCGTCACCCGTAAAATCGCGAATTAAGGTGACTGCATCTACCACGGTCGGCACACCGACCGCAATCACAGGCACGCCGAGCGTTTCACGGTCAATGCGTGCGCGACTGTTGCCGACGCCCGACCCCGGTGTGATACCTGTGTCGGTCAGTTGCACGGTGTTGCCGAGCCGCGACAAACTGCGTGCGGCAAGCGCGTCCACGGTAATCACTGCGCACGGATGCATTGCGTCTGCCAATGCTTTGAGTGCCTCGGCGGTTTCCAATCCCGTTTGCCCGAGCACACCGAAAGTCACCGCCGAAACAGGGCGCAAATCGGGAAAACCAAGCCCCACCGCCATCTGTTTGTCAATGTGCCGCGTGGCAAAAATGCCGCGTGCGGTTTTCGGTCCCAATGCATCGGGTGTAATGCTCTCGTTGCCCAGGCCCGCAACCAAAACCGAACCGTTTCGGTCGGGCAGTAAATCCGACAGGGTGTCCGTCAGCGCGGAAAGCCTGCCGTCCAGCAACTCGCTGTCATGGGAAAATTCGGGAATTTCCAAAGTAATGTATTTTCCTTTCGGTTTCCCGATTTCTTCGGCGCCTGCCTCGTTCAAAACTTCAATTTCCGTAATTTTGACTTCGCCGCGCGTGCGTGTTTGCATACGCACATTTTCGCTGTGTCGGTCTTTGCAAAGCGCGCGGCGTTCCACCGCCAAGTCCGTGCGAAACTCCATTTTGCCGCCTCCTAAACGATAAATCTCCTTTTAGTATGGGCAAAACGGAAAAAACTATTGCGAAATTCAAAAAAAAACTTGCTTTTTTCAGAAAAGAATGGTAATATATATACCGCTAATGTAAGGGAGGTGTGACCGTATGCCGAATATTAAGTCCGCGAAAAAGCGCGTTATCGTGAACAACAAGCGTGCACAGCGCAATAAGTCTATGAACTCTGCGCTTAAAACCGCAATCAAAAAGGCAAACGCAGCGATTGAATCCGGCGCAGCCGACAAAGAAGTACTTGTTACTGCCGCTGTGAAAAAGATTGACCAGGCGACTGCTAAGGGGCTTCTTCACAAAAACAACGCTGCCCGTAAAAAGTCCGCCCTCGTTTCTAAACTCAACAAGGCGTAAGTGCCTCATCTGACAACTGAAATGAGAAAAGTTTAAATGCCGCTGAACTCTGTTCTGCGGCGTTTCGCTTTTTTTGTGCGTTTCTGCAAAAAAACAGGCTTCCGAAAAATCGGAAGCCTGTTTTTCAAACGGATTGTTTATTATGCCTTATACCCTTTTTTGCGAAGCAAAGCGTCGATTTTGTCTGCGGGGTTTAAGAGATGGCTTACAGACATATCGTGGTTTAAGGTGTCGATAATGTAAGAAACATATTTCGACATATCCACTTCGCAGTACCATTCGCGCGAAAGCAGTTCAGGTGTTCTGTAAACGAGGTTGGTGGTGAAGACTTTGTCAAATAAGCCTTCGGCGTATTTTTTGTCGAAACTGTCAAGCCCTTCGCAGAACAGCCCGAATGCCGAGAAAATGAAGATGCGTGCCGCGCCCAACTCTTTCAGTTTACCGGCAACTTCGAGCATCGACTCGCCCGAAGAAATCATATCGTCTACAATCAAAACATCTTTGCCCTCCACATTGGAGCCCAAGAATTCGTGCTGTAAAATCGGGTTTCTGCCGTTGACTACGCGTGTATAATCGCGGCGTTTGTAGAACATACCCAATTCCACGCCCAACACGGTGGAATAGTAAATGCAACGCCCCATACCGCCTTCGTCGGGGGAAATGACCATCATATGGTCATTGTCAAAGTGGAGGTTGTCCACATGGTTGACAAGCGCTTTAATCATTTGGTATACGGGCTGCACATTTTCAAAGCCTTTTAACGGAATGGCGTTTTGTACGCGCGGGTCGTGCGCGTCAAAGGTGATGATATTGTCCACGCCCATATTTAAGCAAAGTTCCTGCAATGCAATGGCGCAGTCGAGAGACTCACGGGAGGAACGCTTGTGCTGACGGCCTTCATACAGCATCGGCATAATCACGGTAATGCGGTGCGCCTTGCCGCCGATTGCGGAAATCGCGCGTTTTAAGTTGGCGTAGTGTTCGTCGGGACTCATCGGGACGGTTTGCCCGTACATTTTATAAGTCAAGCCGTAGTTGAACATATCCGCGACGATGAAAATATCATATCCGCGTACGGACTCCGACAGAGTACCTTTGCCTTCCCCCGTGCCGAACCGCGGAAAGCCGGTGTTGATGAGGTAGGAATCGCGTTCGTAGCCTGCAAAGGCAATGCTGTTTTTATGTTCGCTTTGCTTTTGCGCGCGCCACTTTACAATGTAGCGGTCAATTTTCTCTGCGAGTTCTTCGCAACCGGGCAACGCGACAATGCCGAGCGGGCCGTAGGGAATTGTGGTAAAATCTTGCGTGTAATCAGGCATATTCTTTCCTCCGTGCAGCGTAATTAAAAATTGCATTCGAGCATTTTTTCACACTACTATTCTACTATATTTTGCGTTTTTTGCAAGGGCAAAACCACAGAAAAACAGAGGAAAGCAAAATTTTAGTTAAATGCGTGGTCTACCGTAACCACCGTGAAATATCTTTCGTCTATTTTGCTCAATTTTTTGGAAATCGTGTCGCAAAGTTCGCGGTCACTGAACGGAAATTCCGACGGCGCTACTGTGTCAAAAATCAAATTGGTGTGCGTGGGACCTTCCACCATGCGAAAATCGTGCAGAGTCAGGCGTTCGTCAATATCCAACAGGACTTTTTGGCAAATCTCTTTCAATTCCGTCACGCGCGCGTCGTCCGTCACCACGGGGTCCATATGAATGGACACAAGCATACCGTATTTGTGCTGTAAATCGCGTTCAATCAAATCCACCGTGTCGTGACTTTGCATAATATCAATGTTGGCGGGCACTTCCGCGTGTACCGAAGCAAAACTTCTGCCCGGGCCGTAATCGTGAATAATCAAATCGTGTACGCCCACTACACCGTCATAGGAGAGCACTTCCCGTTCAATTTCATCAAAAAACTCTTTTTCGGGGGGCTTTCCTAATAAAAGCCCGACGGTATCTTTCAAGATTTCCGCGCCGGAACGGAAAATAAACAGTGCCACTGCAATGCCGAACCAACCGTCTACGGGCAAATCGGTTACAAGGGAGAGCAAAAGCGCCGCGAGGGCAACCGAGGTCGCCGCCGTATCCGAAAGGCTGTCGGAAACAACGGCTTTTGTGGCGGCGGAGTCGATTTTTTTACCGAGGCGGTGATTAAAATAGGCAAGCCATAATTTTGCCGCAATGGACAAAAGCAAAATCACGAGCGCCACGGTGCTGTATGTGACGGGGGCGGGATTTCGGATTTTATCCACCGAGGATTTCAACAGTTCAACCCCCATCATCAAAATCAAAAAAGACACAATCAATGCGGAAATGTACTCGATTCTGCCGTGCCCGTAGGGGTGGTCTTTGTCCGCAGGTTTTTTCGCCAGTTTAAAACTTGCCAAAGTGACCACGGAAGAACCGGCGTCCGACAGGTTGTTGACGGCGTCTGCCGAAATGGAGATACTGCCCGTAATGGTGCCGACAAAAAATTTTGCCGCAGATAATAATAGATTGACAAAAATGCCGACCGCGCCGCTTAATTCGCCGTATGCCGCGCGCACGGCAGGACTTTTTGTGTTTTGATAATCTTTAATAAACAATCTCGCAAGTAAATCAGCCATTTTGCTGCGCCTCGTTTCGTGCAGAGGAGATTACGCAACTTGCGCCCTCCCAAAATATTTTTTCGATTAACACGGCAATTTCTTCGGGCGTTGTGTTGTCCTCGGGGTGTTCCAGCCAATAGCGGACAAGCCCGACAACGCCTGCCTCAAAATAGGCGTACACATAATTATATGCGGTTATATTATCCAAATCATAACACGCCGTGATGTCCCGCAAACATTTTTCACGCAGGAATTTACGCATATTGATAATAAAATCAATGTCGCCGTTTTCCCCGAGCAGGGCGGCGCAAATGTCACGGTTGGCATAGAGAAATCCGCAAATATCCGAAAAAATCCGATGCGGCTGTGTCTTTAAATCCGTGATGCTGTAATTCTGCAAAATGGTTTCGAACTCATCAAACAATTCCTGCTCGATTTGCGCGACCAAGTCATAAATGTCTTTGTAATGCAAATAAAAAGTGCCGCGGTTAATATCCACGCGTTCGGAAAGTTCACGGACAGTGATTTTTTTGATGCTTTTTTCTTTTAACAACTCGGTTAAGCCCTGCCGAAGCAATCGCTTGGTGCGGCGCACACGGCTGTCAACATTGGTTCCCTGCATATCTGTTTCCTCCTGCTGTGTGTATGTTTACACAGAAATAATTGACAAAGTGTATTATAATATAAAACAGTTGAGTATTCAACACTTTTATGTGAAAGTAACGAGAAATGTTTCACTGCCTGCGGCAAATTTTTTCATGCTTTTTCCTTTTTTCTATCAAATGTCATAGAAAATGCATTGACATTTGCCGCGTTTTATTGTAAATTATAGAAGTAATGTTTTGCATATGCTGCCCGAGCGCTCGGGCGTATAAAACGGAAAGGGGATTCGCAAATGTCTAAAAAGAATAAAGAACCGTCCACACCCGAATCAAGAGCAGAAAAACTCGCCAACAAACAAATGCTCAGAAAGGTATTTTCAAAAACTTTCTTAAAAGCGTTTGCCATTTGTCTTGCGGTTTTACTGATTTATTCGGTTTGCTATATCGCGTTCATCAATCCGAGCCGCGTGAATGCCAATACGGTAAACCCGATTTCGGAAGGGAATAACGGAAGCAGCGCAGTGGTGCAGAATAACGGCGGCAGTGCTTCTTCGAGCGATGCTACTGCAAACGGTGACACCAATGCCGCAAGCGGCGACGCAACCGCGGCGGTAACGGAATTGACCGCGTCCAGCAGCAAGGCGGATATTTTGGCGTATTTCAATACCGCCATCAATAAGGTAAAACCGAATGCGAAGCAGGTTACTTTGAATTATGAGAAAAACTCCGAAGCGGGTGGCATTCAAGGCAATTTGCCGGGCTCTCTTACCAGCCTTGCAAACGGTTTGATTTCTGCAAATATGGGTGAAAAAGACCTTTCTGAATTGGATCCCGGCTTGGTGAATGCCACTACGGTTGACCAAAAGAACGCGATGTTCCCGGTTGAAAACGAGAGTTGGTCCAGCAAATTGGCGGTTGACGATATTGAAGACGCAACCGTTACCGAAGCGGACGGCAAATACACCATTACCATCAAAGTGAAAGCAGACGAACCCAGCACGGAAACCGCACACGGCGTCGGCCATAACGGTAAGGCTTTCTCCGTCATTATGCCGAGCATTGTTACGGATAATGCCGGCGGTGCGGCAAACATCATTAAAAATGTCCAAACCGGTCACAAGGACGGCAAAATCGTCGTCACGGTGGATAAAGCAACCGGCAATGTGTTAACCGCAAACTATTTCTATGTTTGGACGCTTTCTTTGGAAGCACTCGGTGCAAAACTTTCCATTCCGTTCGGTTTGGAAAAAGATTTCACCATCGCGTGGTAAATATTTTATGCACAGTACAAACAGTCTCCGATATTTCTCGGGGACTGTTTTTTTTGTGTAATTTATTGACATTTTTTTCGCGAAACGATATACTATATCTAAATATGAAATTTGAGGTGGTAGAAATGGCAGAAAAGAAAACCGTTATGCTCACC
This sequence comes from uncultured Ruminococcus sp., assembly GCA_946055445.1. GTDB lineage: Bacteria > Bacillota > Clostridia > Oscillospirales > Acutalibacteraceae > Fimenecus. The sequence goes on from CAMGGF010000015.1 coordinate 11,500, forward strand.
GGCGCGTCCGGTAATATGGGTTTTGCGGGCTTCAAAGAACTGTATAAGATGAAAGACAAATTCAATACGGTTCTGTTGCTTCGCAAAAGCGAAAAGAACGAAAAAATGTTCGCGCCCTATATGAATGACCCGTCCGTCAAAATCGTTTGGGGCGATTTGACCGATTATGACAGCATTTTAGAAGCCGTCACGGGCTCGGATTATGTTCTCCATGTCGGCGGTATGGTTTCCCCCACGGCGGACTGGAAACCGTACAGAACACAGAAAACCAACATCGGCGCGGCGCAGAGCATCTGCAAGGCGGTTCTTGCACAGCCCGATCCCGATGCGATTAAAGTTTGCTATATCGGCACGGTTGCCGAAACCGGCGGCAGAAACTATCCCATTCATTGGGGCCGTTGCGGTGACCCGATTAAAATTTCGATTTATGACCACTATGCAATTTCCAAAACCGTTGCAGAGCGCACTTTCGTGGAAAGCGGCCTGAAAAACTGGGTGGTTATGCGCCAGTCCGGTATTTTGTATCCCAACATCTTAAAGAATATGGACCCGATTATGTTCCATGTGCCGATTAACGGCGTGTTGGAATGGTGCACGGTGGAGGACTCCGGCAGACTGCTTGCAAACTTGGTTGACGAGGACGCAAAAGGCAACCTCGGCGCAGATTTCTGGAATCACTTCTTCAACATCGGTTCCGGTAAGGAATACAGAATTTCCAACTATGAATTTGAATGCCTGCTTTTGGGCACGCTCGGTCTTGCAGGCCCCGAAAAACTGTTCGACCCCAACTGGTTCATCACCAAAAACTTCCACGGCCAGTTCTATGCCGACGGCGACAAATTGGAAGAGTTCCTGCACTTCCGTGAAAATCTGCCGATTCAGGACTATTTCAACCGTATGGCAGATCAGGTGGAATTCTACTTCAAAATTCCGCGCTACCTGCCGAAGAGCATGGTAGCCGCCTGCGCAAAACCCTTTATGAAGAAAATTGCTTCCACACCCGATTTCGGCACTTTGGACTGGGTTGCCAAAGACAATCAGGTGCGTTTGAGCGCCTATTACGGTTCCAAAGCGGAGTGGGAGAAAATCCCGTCTAAATGGGAAGATTTCGAAATCATCAAGTTCGATAAGGACAATGCTGCGTCTGAGCAGTTTAAACTTGACCACGGCTATGATGAGTCGAAACCCGAAAGCGAATTGGATATTGACGATATGAAACAGGCTGCTGCGTTCCGCGGCGGTGAATGCCTGTCCGAGTCGATGACCAAAGGCGATATGGCAACCAAACTCAAATGGAAATGCGGTCACTGCGGCGCTGAATTTGAGGCGAGCCCCGCGCTCATTTTGTTGGGCGGCCATTGGTGCCCCGAGTGCTATATCCCGCAAAAAGCATGGGATTATGACGCAATTGCCAAAACCAACCCCTTCTTTGCACAGGTTTGGTATCCGAGCCATACGAAAGACGAAAACAACCGTTACGAGTTTGACGATTTGTTCCACATCAACGGCGTGGCATGGGACGATATTAAGAGATAATCGGTTTGTATATATCTCTACATAAAACAGATAACCGGAGGGCATTTCGCCTTCCGGTTATTTTTTATTTTGTGTTTTACGCACGAAATTATAATTTGTCATTCTGAACGAAGTGAAGAATCTCGAAACTCCGCAAAATAAAAATGTGCGAAACGAGATTCTTCGCCTATCGGCGCAGAATGACAGTAAAATCCACGGGCGGCCGGGTCGACCGCCCCTACCCCGAAATGATTGATTTTTTATGGCGCGCGTGTTAAAATATCATTAGATATCGCCTGAACACGGAAAAACAAAGGACCAGCGTATGAACAAGCATTTTGAAGCATTAGAACTTCCGAAAATTTTAGAAAAGTTAGGCAATTTGACCGCCTGCGACGAGGCGCGTGAACGCGCGCTGTCTCTCCAACCGCAAACCGATTATTTCGAGGCACAGCGCCTGCTCGAACAGACCGAGGCGGCGCATATTTTGATCGCCAAATTCGGCGCGCCGTCTTTCGGCGGCATTTGCAATGTCAATCATTCTCTGCACCGCGCCGAGGCCGGCGGCACGCTGTCTATGCGTGAACTTTTAACGGTTGCGCAGGTATTGCGCGTTTTGCGCGGGATTCTCGCTTGGCGCGAAAAAAGTGCGGGGCTTTCCACGGTGCTCGACGATTTGTTCCAAAGCATTTGCGCCAACAAATATTTGGAAGATAAAATCAACACCGCGATTTTGTCCGAGGACGAAATGTCCGACAATGCCTCGCCGCAACTTAAAACCATTCGCCGCAAAATGAAACAGCAGGACGCGAAAATCCGCGAACAGTTGGATAAACTCCTGCGTTCACCCGCTTACAAAAACAGTTTGCAGGAGGCAATCGTCACCCAAAGAAACGGGCGGTTCGTTGTGCCCGTGAAAAGTGAGCACCGCGCCGAAGTTGCGGGTATGGTGCACGATACCTCGTCGAGCGGCTCAACGGT
>CAMGGF010000016.1 GCA_946055445.1 uncultured Ruminococcus sp.
CCGATGTGGAGGTTTTGCCGACCGACAAAATTTTGACTTTGCAAACCTGCACGCGCGATTTGGATTTGAGCCCGCGCAAGCAAGAAGACGCGCGCTGTATTGTGATGGCGCGGCTTGTGCGCGAGGGCGAAAGCGAAACCGTAGATGTTACGAAAGCGGTACAAAACGAAAATCCGAAATATCCGCAGTTGTATTATGATAAATATAAATTGGAAAATCCGTACAGAAACGATGAACAGTGGTATCCGAGAGGTGAATAGTAAGTATGGCAAAGCGCGATGAACAACAACAGGACGAAGTGCTTTCGTTTGATGCATTGAAGAAAAAACTTGCAGATGACGGCGGCACCACCGACGATGCAATGCAGGCGTTGCTGTCCTCTTTGCGCGAGGCGGAGCCGACAGCGGCAGAACCTGCTGCCCCCGTGCAGGCAACGGAGCAGACTGCGCCGACTGCCGAAACGGCGCAAACGAAAGCGGAACAGACCGTGCAAAGCATATATGACGATGTTTTGCGTTCCGTTATGGAACCCGCGCCCGAGCAAAGTGCGCAAACCGGCAGAAAAAGCAAATTTTTGTCGGACGGCGACCAATTTGTAGATGTGACGGCGCATTATCACGAATACGCCGATTTGACCGCGCGTGACACGGCGGCAGACGAAGAACTGCCTGTGCCGCCCGCACAGGCGACCGCAGAGCAAGTCGCAGAGCAAAGCAGTCAAAAAGAATACCGCACTTTTAACGAAATTTTTAAAAGCGCGTTTTTAAAAGTTTTTCCCAATAAGCACGATACCGTCGGGGAGGGTGTGCGCAAAGCCGTTACCGATTTGGCGGTGGTCACGCTTGCGTGCTGTCTCGTATATTTCGGGATTTACGGCGTGCAAAGTTATCGGGCAAACAAGCAAAGCAACGAAATCAAAGGGCAAATCATTGACGATACGGGCACTTCTACCGACTCCGATGTTTGGGCGGAGTTCCTGTCCAAATATCCGAACATCAATCTGCCCGAAGGTATGATGGCGAAATACGCATACTTGTACGCAATCAATCAGGATTTGGTCGGCTGGATTCGCATTCCGAATTCGCTGATTGATGTGCAGGTGGTACAGGCGGAGGATAACGCGACCTATCTGAAAAAGGATTTCTACGGCAATTACAGCCGTTACGGCTGTCCGTGTATGGATTACCGCAACGACCCCAAATACTTAAACAAAAACACGATTTTGTACGGGCATCATATGAGCGACGGGCTTGTATTTGCCGATTTGAAAAAGTATAAAACCATAGAAGGGTTCCAAGAATCGCCCTCGATTGAGTTCGACACGCTGTACCGCAGTTATCGGTTTAAGGTGTATGCGGTGCTCATTACCAACAGCAAAGAAGAGGACGATAACGGATACATTTTCAACTATACCGTAACGGATTTCGGCTCAAATGAAAAGTTTATGGAGTATATTGCGGCTGTGGACGAGCGAAAACTCTACACCACGGGCGTGGATGTGCAGCCGACCGACAAAATCATTACTTTGCAAACCTGCACCTATGAGTTTTCCGACGCGCGTTTGGTGGTCATCGGCAGAATGCTTCGCGAAAACGAGAGCACCGCGATTGACACCTCGCTTGCCAAGGTCAATGAAAACCCACGGTATCCGCAGGCGTATTATGATAAAAAGGGTATGCAAAATCCGTATGCAGATGCGGAAAAGTGGATGGTAAACGCCCCCGCGCCTGAGGCGGAAGCGTAAAGAAATGGAATTTGTTGCCGAGAAATCGGTTTAAGGGATGATGAGAGATATGAATATGAAATTTTTGGCATTGACCGCCGAGCAAGAGGCCGTTTCGGGGTTGCTTGCGCGTATTTCCGGCGCGATGCGTGCGTTCGCACAGGACGATACTGCGTTTGAAACATTTGCAACGCTGAAAAGCATGTTGCCGCGGCTCGCAGAACTGCTCAAACAGGAAGAATGCATTGTTTTGGCGATTGACAAAGCAAAGTACAATACCGTTCGCGCCAAACTGTGCGCCGCGCTGTCACTGCCGACCGTGCAAGACGAAGAGATTTACGCGTTGCTGTCGGAAAACACAGGACTTTCGCCGGAGGATAAAGTGAAAAATGCCGCAGTGCCGGAAAATGCAGTCTGCTTTTTAACGGCGGACGGTATGTATCCAGGTTTTGCTGTGCAGAAAGGCGCGCAGACCTTGGTGTTTTTGCCGCTGGACGAAGAACGGCTGGACCGCGTGCTGAAAATGGGCTTGATGCCGTATCTGATGCAGAGAGAGGTTGCCCCGTCGGCAGAAACACCCGAGGTAGCAAAACCCGAAACGGAAAGCCTGACCGATGCGGCAAAAAATGCCGAGCAGTCGCCTGAAGCGGATGTGATGCACCACACGGTCAATGTTTTGCGCGAATGTGGGGCAAAGGTTGCCGTCAGCGGCACGCCGTATGCCGAGGAACTGAAAAAACTCGGGGAAAGTGTTGCGGATTTTGATGCATTTTTCGTGTTCACGCCCCATGTGGAAGATAAAGGCGAATACAACTTAACAGACTATGTTGCGCTTACCGCGAAAGCGGCAAAAGAACTTTCGGGCGCGCAGTTCGGCGCGTCGATTTCCGAAATCGGTTCGTCGGACGGCGGCGATTATATTTGTATTACGGTTGCCGATGATAAAACCGCCGTGGTGCGAAAACTGTACCGCGAAGATGACGAAAGCACCCGCGATTTTATCGCGGACGCCGCCGAGGAACTGGTGGAGTTAATCGGGGAAAAGGCGGGCGGCAAAGGCGCGGTCGGCATTGAAGTCACCGGTATGGACACCACCGAAGAGCCGACTTTCCTTTCTAAAAAATCGGGAAAAATCACCCTTTCGGTGATTGCGTTGGTGTTGGTTGCGGCAATTACCGTCGGCTGTATTTTCTTTGTGAAAGAAAAGAAAGACCGCGACGCCGCAAAAGCAGAGGCTTCAACGCAACTGCCGTCTACGACCAAGCCGATTTCCGTCAGCGAGCCGGAAGAAGAAATCGAAACGGTGGTGCTGTCACAGTTTATATATAACGAAATGCGCGCAGGCGTGCAGGAAACGCCCGCCGAAGTGACTACGCAGTCGGCATCGGGCACCGCGATTGATACTTCCGAAAGCAATACGGACGCTGTCGAGGAAATTCCCTCGGAAATGATTGTGAACGGCAAAACTATGGACGCCAAAGAGGCGGTTGCGCGTATGATTGAAGCGGAAGTTGACGCAAACACCCAGCCCGAAGCGCTCAAAGCGCAGGCGGTTGCGGTATATACCTATTTAAAATATCGCAATACGAATTGGAAAATCACAGGCGTGACTTTGGCACCCGAATACAGCGACGAGGTTTATAACGCGGTTCGCGCGGTGTTCGGTGAATATTTAAGTTTCGGTGAAAAACCGGCATTCACACCGTATTTCGCGCTTTCTGCGGGTAGAACGACACCTGCCGATATCGTGTACGGGCAGAATTTCCCGTATTTGCGCGCGGTGGATTGCGCAACCGACAAAACCAAAGATACTTATAAAACCGAACTGATTTATTCCGCAGACGATATGAAAGCGATGCTTACGGCTTATGACGCATCTCTCACACTTTCGGACGACCCGGCGGAATGGGTAAAAATCTTAAAACATGACGGTGCGGTGAACACGGGCGTCGGCTATGTGGAAACGGTTTCCGTCGGCGGCAAAGAAATTTCGGGCATTGAATTTGTCGAAAAAGTTATGACAGGCAAAAATCTGCCGTCACCGTGTTTTTCGATAAAATACAGCACACCGACCAACGAATTTACGATTGAAATTTACGGTATCGGCTACGGCGTCGGTATGAGCCTTGCGGCGGCGGATAAAATGGCGGCAACGGGTTCGAGTTATGCGCAAATTCTTTCGAAATTCTATGCAGGCGTACAATTAACTGCGTAATTTTTGTAGGATACTTTCTTTTGGGAGGATTGGTTTATATGGCAATTTTGGTAACAGGCGGTGCCGGATTTATCGGCTCGCACACTTGCGTTTCGCTGACGCAGGCGGGGTATGAGGTGGTGATTGTAGATAATTACTACAATTCCAGCCCCAAATCACTTGCCCGCATCAACGAACTTTGCGGCAAAACACTCAAATTCTATGAGTGTGACATTCGCGACAAAGCGGGAATGGACAAAATCTTCAAAGAAAATAAAATCGAAGCGGTTATTCATTTCGCAGGCTTAAAGGCGGTCGGCGAATCCTGCCGCAAGCCGATTGAATACTATGACAATAACATTGGCGGCACGCTCGTGCTTTGCGATGTGATGCGTCAAAACAACTGCAAAAACATTGTGTTCAGTTCGTCGGCTACGGTGTACGGTATGCACAATGTTTCGCCCTTAAAAGAAACAATGCAAACCGGCGGCACCACAAACCCCTACGGCACCACCAAATATATGATTGAAATTATTTTGGAGGATATTTTCAAGTCCGACAACGAATGGAATGTCACATTGCTTCGCTATTTCAATCCCATCGGGGCGCACAAAAGCGGCAAAATCGGTGAAAATCCGAACGGCATTCCGAACAACTTAATGCCCTATATTACGCAGGTTGCCATCGGCAAATTGCCCGAACTTTCGGTGTTCGGTGACGATTATGACACGCCGGACGGCACAGGCGTGCGCGATTACATTCATGTTGTGGACCTTGCAGAGGGCCATGTGAAAGCGCTCGACAACATTTTGGAGGGCAACAAAGGCGTGCAGGTGTTTAATCTCGGCACAGGGCACGGGTACAGCGTGTTAGATATTGTGAAGGCGTTTGAAACAGCAAGCGGTAAAAAAGTGCCTTATAAAATCGTGGCGCGCCGCCCGGGCGACATTGCCACCTGCTATTCCGACCCGTCCAAAGCGAAAGAAGTGCTCGGTTGGGCGGCAAAACGCGACCTTGCCGAAATGTGCGAGGACTCTTGGCGTTGGCAAAGTCAAAATCCCAACGGATTTGAATAAAAACAAACTTTCCCTTTTCTGTATTGAAAGGAGTGCTCCCCATGAAAAAGAAAACCGGTTTTATTGTTTTGGCAGTTGTTTTGGTTGTGATACTCGCGATAGTCGGCGGCTGTGTTTCCACCTATAACGAACTTGTCGAAGAGCGCGAGGCGGTCTTGACCGCACAGTCTACGGTCGAAACCTATTTGCAACGCCGTGCGGATTTAATTCCGAACCTCGTCAGCACCGTGAAAGGCTATGCGGCGCACGAGGAAGAAGTCTACACCGCGCTTGCCGATGCGCGCGCGGCACTTGCGGGCGCAAAAACCGTGGATGAAATGAACACGGCGAGCGAAGCGTTGGACTCGGCGATTTCGCGCTTGCTTGTGGTGGTGGAAAACTACCCCGAATTAAAGGCGGACACGCAGTTTATCAATTTGCAGGACGAACTCGCGGGCAGTGAAAACCGCATTGCGAAAGCGCGTCAGGAATATAACGAGGAAGCAAAAGCGTATAATACCAAAATCAAAAAGTTCCCGACTTCCCTGATTGCAGGGATTTTCAACTTTGAAACGGCAGACTACTTTGAAGCAAGCGCAGAGTCGCAAACCGTACCGAGTGTGGATTTCGGCGCGTAACGGCACCGCGTTTGGGGGGAAAGGCTTATGCGAAAACGGATATTTGCGGTCTTTACAACCTGCTTTTTGCTGGGCGCCTGTCTTTTGTCTGCGGCGGCGAAGTCGAAACTACCTGCGCCGACCGATGCGTTTTTCGTCAACGATTTTGCGAATTGTTTAACTGCCGCAGACACGGCGGAAATGCAAACGCTTGGGGAAACGCTGTACAAAGCAACGGGCGCGCAAGTGGTTGTGGTCACGGTTTCTTCCTTAGACGGCGAACCGATTGAAGATTTCGGTTACGATTTGGCAAACGAATGGGGCATTGGGGAAGAAAAAACGGACTCCGGTGTGTTGCTTTTGCTGTCGACAGGCGACCGACAGGTGCGCATTGAGGTCGGCAAAGGGTTAGAGGGGTGTTTGCCCGACGGCAAAACCGGTCGGATTTTAGACACCTACGCCATACCGTATTTGAAAGACAACGATTTTTCCAAAGGGCTTTTGGAAGCGTATAAAATCCTGATTAACGAGGTCTACACAGAATACGGGCAAACGCCGTCAGACTATGTGCCGATGACGGAAACCGACGATGAAATAGACAAAGGTGATTTTATCGGTTTGGCGGCGCCGTTTATTATTCTTGCCGTTTTGATTATACTGAGCGTCGCATATAAACACAGCGGCGGCACTTCGGGACGCGGTTCGGGCGGTGACGGCGGCTATCACGGCGGCTATTACGGCGGCGGTGGTTTTTCGGGCAGTTCGTCCCGTTCGTCGGGCGGATTTTCCGGCGGCGGCTTCTCGGGCGGCGGCGGTTCATTCGGCGGCGGCGGCTCGTCGAGAGGATTTTAGTACATACTATCCGTGTAGTATTGCACCCGTTTTCATTACAAATCTGTAATGGAAACGGGTGTTGTTTTATGATACAATAGCAATTAGAAAACGCGAACGGAGGGAAAGTATGCAGATATTTGTTTTGGAGGACGACAGCGCCATTGCACTTGGGCTTTCGTATGCGCTCGAAGGCGAGGGTTATGCCGTTACTGTGTGCAGTACCGTTAAAGACGCGCTGGAAACTGTGGAAAAACGGGACTTTGCGCTGTATATTTTGGATTTAACCCTGCCGGACGGCAGTGGGTACGATGTTTGCCGCGCGATAAAGCAAAAGGGCGATTTTCCTGTGCTGTTTTTGACCGCGTTTGATGACGAAGTCAATGTGGTGATGGGGTTGGAACTCGGCGCGGACGATTATATTTCCAAGCCTTTCCGCGTGAAAGAGTTGCAGGCACGCATCAAAAGCGTTTTGCGCCGTTACAAAACCGAAACACCCGACGGTACGGTGCTGCTTCGCAACCTCGAAATCCGCACGGGCGAAGCAAAGGTCTATAAAAACGGCGAAGAAATCATTTTAACCGCGATGGAATACCGCCTGTTGCTGATACTGCTGAACAATCGCGGGCGGGTGCTTTCGCGCACGGCATTGCTTGAAAATATTTGGGATGTAGACGGCGATTTTGTCAATGACAACACGCTCACCGTCTATATTAAACGGTTGCGCGACAAAATCGAGGACGAGCCCGACAGTCCGTCGATTATCAAAACGGTTCGGGGGATGGGATATGTGATTGCCGATGATTAACCGTGAATTTCGGTATTCGGTTGTCGCCGCCGCGGTTGTGTGGATTGCGGCAACGGTTGCCTGTGCATTTTTCAATCTGTGGTGCGCGTTGATTTGCTTTGCGACGGGGATTTTGTCTTTGCTGATTTACATTTTCTACACACAAAAACGCTACCGTGAAATTGCAAAACTCAACGATTACCTGTCGCGTGTGTGCGCGGGGTTTTATGATTTGGATGTGCAGGACAACGCCGAGGGTGAACTTTCCGTTTTAAAAAACAATCTCTACAAAATGATGTTGCTTTTGCAGTCACAAAACAGCGCCCTGCGCAAAGACAAAACCTATCTCGCCGCGTCGCTTGCGGACATTTCGCACCAACTGAAAACACCGCTGACCTCGATAACGATGATGTGCGATTTATTAAAAAACGAAACGGACGAAGAAAACCGCAAAAAGTTTACGGATATTATTGAAAGCCAAGCCGCCAAAATGAATTGGCTGATTATTACGCTGTTGAAAATTTCAAAATTAGACGCGGGCACGGCGGAATTCCACGCGGACGCAGTTTCGATTGGGACGGTGCTCAAAAAAGCGCAGGAACCGTTTTTGGTGACGGCGGATTTGCGCAATATTACGCTGGATTTCAGCGGCGTTACGGATTTTATTTTTTGCGGTGATGAGAATTGGACGGTCGAAGCTGTCGGCAATATTCTGAAAAACTGTTTAGAGCATATGGAGGACGGCGGCAAATTGACCGTTTCCACCGCGCAAACGGCGGTGTATGACCTTTTGCGGATTGAAGATGACGGTTGTGGTATATTGCCCGAGGATTTGCCGCATATTTTTGAACGGTTTTATCACGGTAAAAATGCTTCGGCGGACAGCGTAGGTATCGGTTTGGCGCTTTCAAAAACCGTTTTAAACCGTGAACACGCCAAAATTGAGGCGACAAGCACCGAAGGCGTCGGCACGGTGTTTACAATTCGGTTTTATAAAGCGGTTGTATGATTAAATTTTAATTTATCACACAATCGTAGGGGCGGATGCCTCATCCGCCCGCGGACAGGTGAGGGCACCTGTCCCTACGCGTTGTCATTCTGAGCCGTCAGGCGAAGAATCTCGTTTCGCACCTTTTACACTTTGCGCTGTTTGAGATCCTTCGCTATCGCGCAGGATGACAAACATAAATAAAAATTTCCCGTAAGGTGCTTTTTGTCCCCACCGCACGCACTTTTCGCGCAACAATCCCCATACAAACACAAAAGGACGGCTCGCACCGTCCTTTTGTATGCTTTTCTATTCAAATTATTCCGCCAAGCCGAGTTTCTTCGCCGCGCGGCGAACGAACAACTCCCGCGCCGCAAGTGCGAACAGAAAGCCCAACAGTCCGCCCACAGCAATATCCGACAGGAAATGCTTGCCCATTATGAGGCGTGTAAAGCCCAAAATCCAGGTATATCCCCATGAAAGCAGAAAGAACAGCCGTTCTTTGTTTTTACAGGAATCAAGACGGTCGCACAGCGTTAAACTCAAAAACAGCGCCGCGCCGCTTGCCGTGTGTCCCGAGGGGAATGATGAGCCGCCGCACCCTTTTTGGTACCACGGTGTGAACATCGTAAAGGCTTGGTCATCATACACCGTCAACATTTCGTAAAAACGCGTGCGCGTAACGAGATTTTTTACAGGGTCAATGCTCACACGGTATAAAATACCGAATACAATGCCGCCGTAGGCAAGCGGTTTTAAGGCACGCAAGGTTTTTTCACTGATTTTTTGTTTCGCAAAATACGCCGCCAGCACATCGACCGCCAAAATCACCGTAATCAAAAACACCGTGTAAAGCACGGATTCTTTCGCCGCGTCCGAAAACCAATGCTTCACCACATTTCTTATCAGTTTTTGCCAACTGAAAAAGCCGAGTACCAAAAAGCCGATACCGAACCCCAAATCGGCAATTTTTAAAAGTTTGGCTTTCGCTTTTTCGGAAAGACCGCCCTTTTTGCGGCGCATGGCGTCAATCAGCGCAACGGTTTTTTCACATTCCCACGCACGCGAGGCATACAGCACCGCCGCCGCAGGACCCCACAGCGCAAAGCGCGGCACCTCGCCGTAATCCTGCAAAAACCGCGCAAATCGGTTTTCGGGATTGTAAAGCGCACAGTCGATTCGCAAATCAAACACCGTGCCCACCGCAAGCAGACAGAGCGTCAGCCCGCAGAACATCACAATCCAAAAGATATACTCCCGTTTTTTCAGCATAGAGTTTGCCCCCTGTTTATCGGGCGGCATGCTCCTTTTGCAGCGCGACTGCATTGGCAGGCACAGGCTCACCCTTTATGAATTTTATAATATTTGCTTTTGAAAAATATTTGCGGTACTGGTAGAGCAACTGCACTTGATACAAAACGCCGCCCAAATACCCCGCGACAATATCCCCCATCGTATCGGTATTGCCGTGCTGAACATCCATATGCACAACGCAGTCGGTCAAAAACTCCACGATTTCCCAGAATCCTGCGCCGAAGAACGCAAACATACCTGCAAACAGCACCACAAGCACGGGAATGCTTTCTGTATGCAGACGCGCAAAAATGCGGTTGATGAGATACACGCCGATATAGCCGAGCAACAGCCCGCTGATGAAATGCACAACGCGGTCATAGCCGGGGAAACGGTCATACAGTTTTAAAATCGAACCTGCCGCCGCCGACAGCGTAAACAGATTGGCAGACAGATAAATGCCGAGCGGAAATCTCCACAGAAAAATCGCCAGCGCCACAACCGCCAGTTCCATACCAATCATATCAAAACGCTCGGCGTTGGGCGGCGCGCACAAGGAAAAAACCAAAATGACCAACGACGCGCCCAAAAACACCGCCAAGCGGCGCAAACCGTCATTTTTTCGATTGAAAACCTGTTCCGAAAGTTTTTTCATAAAATACACCCCATTTGCTTCGGTTCGTTTTCCTTACCTTACATACTATTTCCATTTTGGGGAGTATTTTACAGTTGAATTATAAACTTTTGTTAAACAAATGACAAGTTTTTAAGAGCGCAGATGGTCTACGAAAACATTTCCCTTTAATTTGCTTTGTCCATATCATATTCCTATTCACTCCCATGCGGACAGCCATTTTTTTGTTTTTTCATCAACTTGGATCACCGTTTTATCGTTTATACCGGGTGTTTTTACGAATAATATCTTTGTTCCCGCTGCATTTTTAGATGCATATGGGGTGCCGGGACGCAATACAAAAAAGTCACCTGCTTTGAATTCCAACTCCGCATCGCTTCCGTCGCACAGCCGAATGCGCATACATCCCTCCAAAATATAATTGTGTTCTGTTGCGATTGGATGCATATGCGGAATATTTGCCGTAAATTCACGATACTGCGAAATTCCTATTTCAATATCGTCATCAATATGTTGCAAAATTTGTGGTTTTTCTAAATGTCCTGTTAAGTATTGGCGTTGCTCTTTTTCAAACGCACGGTCTATTTCATTTCTTCTGATAACTTCCATAAATGTCACCTCAACCTATCTACTGCAATTTATATAATATCGTTTAAATAATCGTTCCACTGCTGAATCCAAGAATCATGATACTGTTTCATCAATTCCTTTGACTTTTTGGGATTTCGCAGATAATTATATCTGTTGACAAAAAAATCATAGTTTTCTTTATCATCTCTTTCGAAAAACAACATACTTCTCCGTTCCATATTTGACACAAGCCCTTCGGAATACAAATCCACTTTAACATGATTCAGTTCTTCCCAGCCCTGTTTATATGTAATCTGGAAAATAGCGTAGGGCATAACATTTTCAGTTATCATAAACCGAAAGCGGCGTTCTTTTGTAGCCTTTTGATATATTGGGTCATTTTGAATCAATGCGTTTATTCTGGCATAGGAACTTAAAAATACCGCTTCCGGATACTCTTCTAAAGAACTGTTTCCCAGTTTTTCATTTTCAATCGCATCTTTTGCGGCAAAGCAATTTGGTGCGTTTGTAACAATTTCTAAAGAAAAATCATTGTCTTGCAACAAATACGCAAATATATTAAACATCATCCCTCTATCATAGGCACGCTCATCTACCATACTTTGATCCGGCGTGAAAATTAGATTTGCAGAATAACAAGACATATGCACATGTTTTATTCTGAATTCTCCGTTGAAAGGCTTCCCATCGCGTACACAATCCACAAATTCTTTACCAAATCGGTTGTTTAGTGTAGCAATACTGTTTTCCATATTTTTCCTGGACAGTACAGAAGTTTTGCCTAGAGCTTGCGCGCGCTTTCGCCAATTGATTACAGGTTCTAATTTTTCAAGGCAAATATCATTTTGGCACAACTTTTCCATTTCATGGTAGAAATTGCTCATATTGTTTAAAATGATATAGTATTGACAATTATAAAGTTCACTGATCTTTGGCGGAAGTTCCTTCGGGAACTCAAAATCCTCGCTGATTATAACCAAAATCTCCCGTTCCGAATCAAACGCGGTTTCGATTTCTTTATAATAAACATCATTTTCATCCAGATCATCTAACGCCCCTTTTGTTAAGACACACAAGAAATACGGCGCATTTTTTATTTGTTCCGACAGTTCGGTTTGATAGTGCCCCTGTTGCAGAGAATAAACATCCAAAAAGGGTGCCATCCCCTTGCCTAAAAAAAAGTCATAAATTCTGCCAGCCAACAGCCTATGATTGTGTCTGTGATTTATGAATATCCCATGCTTTTGCATATTTTAAAATATCTCCTTTATACCATTTGCGACTTATTTATTTTACAAACAAGCACACACTTTCCACATGCACCGTTCGCGGGAACAAATCGGCGGCGGCGAGGCGGGTGGGCGTATAGCCGCGTTCTGCGAGCCTTGCCGCGTCGCGCGCGAGCGTGGCGGGGTCGCAGGAAACATAGACGATTTTTTCGGGGTGCATTTCTGCGACAGTTGTTAATACCGCTTCGTCACACCCTTTGCGCGGCGGGTCTAAAAGCACCACATCGGGCGCTATCCCCATATTCCGAAACCGTTTTGCCACATCGGCGGCATCACCGCAGAAAAATTCGGCGTTTTCTATGTGATTGCGGCGGGCGTTCTCTTTCGCATTTTCAATCGCTTCGGGCACAATTTCCGCGCCGTAAATCTTTTTTGCGTTTTTCGCCATGGAAAGCCCGATTGTCCCCGCGCCGCAGTACAAATCGAGCACGGTTTCACTGCCGTTGAAATCGGCAAATTCGGCGGCTTTTTGATATAACTTTTCTGCCATATCGTGATTGACCTGATAAAATGACAACGGCGAAAGCCGCACCGCAACGCCGCAAAGCGTGTCGCCGATGTCGGGCGTGCCCCAAAGTGTCTTACATTGCGTGCCCAAAATCACATTGGTTTTTTCGGTGTTGGTATTTAAAACGATACTCGTAATTTTATAAGGCAACGCGCACAGGCGGTCAACGAGCGTTTCGCTGTGCGGCAAATGCGTGCTGTTTGCCACCACGCAAACCATAATTTCGCCGCTGTGAAAGCCTTTTCGCAAATACAAATGGCGCACAAGTCCTTTGCCGCTTTGCTCGTCATAGGCGGAAATGGAAAATTCGGTCAAAAATGCACGAAACACCGCAACGATTTGTGCAAATTCGGCAGGTTGCAAGCGGCAGTCTGCGCAGTCAATCACGCGGTGCGAGCGCGGCGCGTAAAAGCCGATTTTTACCTTGCCGTTTTCCTGTGTGACAGGGTACTGCGCTTTGTTGCGATAACGGTCAGGCTGTCCCGACAGTACCGTTTCGCAATGCATCGGCATATGCGCAAGCCGCAAAAAAGCATCTTCCACGCGGCGTTGTTTTTCGCGCAGTTCGGTTTCGTACACCATAAAACGGTACGCGCAACCGCCGCATTGCGGGAACAGTGGGCAGTCCGCCGCTGTCCGCGCGGGAGAGGGCGTCAGAATTTTCACGATTTTGCCGACGGCGTATGTCTTTTTCGCCTTAATGATATGGACAAGCAAGGTGTCGCCGGGCACACCGCCCGCCACGAACACCGCCATACCGTCAAAGCGGCCGACACCGCTGCCCTCGGCAGACAGCGTTTCAATTTGCAGTTGGATTTCCTCATTTTTTTGTATCGGCATTGGTTTTCTCCGTCCATTCTTTGTTTTCGGCACGGTATTTTTTGATTTTTCGCGTGAGCAAAACCGCAAGCGTCACCGCAAGGCACAGAAACAGCGCCGTTACGCAAATCAGTTCCGCCAACC
>CAMGGF010000017.1 GCA_946055445.1 uncultured Ruminococcus sp.
CAGACTTTCCACCGTGGTGTCTTTTCCGATATGGACATACTCAATATCCATCATACGCGCAAAGTCTCGCATTTGCTCGGCGGTGACATCGTAACTGAGCACCGTATGGTGCGCGCCGCCTGCGGTAATCCAACATTCAAGCCCCGTTTCAAGGCTCGGCAGTGCTTTCCACATCACTCTTGCCACGGGGAGATTGGGCATATCCATAATGGGCTTTACGCACGCAATATCTTGGCAGATCAGGCGCAGTCTGCCGCCCATATCCACAAGGCTTACCACAATCGCACTGCCTGCTTTCCCCGCAAACACAAGTCTTGCGGGGTCTTTTTCATTCATGCCGATGCCGAGAGGATGGGTTTCAATGCGGGGTTTTTCTGCCGCAAGCGTGGGGCAGACTTCCAGCATATGGGCGCCGAGACTGTATTTTTCGCCCGCAACAAGGTGGTAGGTATAATCCTCCATAAAGCCTGTGCCGCCGTTTTGTCCCTCGCTCATGGCTTTGAGTATAGCGGTCATTGCGGCGACTTTCCAATCGCCCTCGCCGCCGTAGCCGTAACCCTCCGCCATTAAGTGCTGGCTTGCAAGCCCGGGGAGTTGTTCCATACCGTACAGGTCTTGGAAGGTGTTGGAAAACGCTTTACAGCCCTCTCTGTCCATCATTTTACGGATGGCGATTTCCTCTTTCGCCTGATAGCGAATGGCGTCGATATTTTCGGTTGCAACCTCATAATTTTCGGTATAAACCGCCATCAAGTCATCAATTTCGGCTTCTGTGACCTTTTCCATTTCTTTCACAAGGTCGCCGACAGCCCAGGTATTGACCTGCCAGCCCAATTTTGCCTGTACCTCGACCTTGTCGCCCTCGGTGACGGCAACCTCACGCATATTGTCGCCGAAGCGCATCACTTTCAGTTCGCGGCTGACGGCAACACCCACCGCCGCGCGCATCCAACTGCCAAGACGCTCGCGCACGCTTTCCTCCTGCCAATGGCCTGCAATCACCTTGCGAGGCATACGCAGTCTTGCCGCAATAAAGCCGTGCTCACGGTCTCCGTGCGCCGCCTGGTTGAGGTTCATAAAGTCCATATCAATTTCATCGTTGGGAATTTCGCGGTTGTACTGCGTGGCAAGGTGGCAATAGGGCTTTTGCAAATCCACAAAGCCGTTAATCCACATTTTGGAGGGGCTGAAAGTGTGGCACCAAGTGATGATGCCCGCGCATTTTTTGTCGTAATTCGCCTCTCTTACCACATCGGTAATCTCTTGATTGGTTTTTGCGGTGACTTTATACACGATTTTGCAAGGAAGAGCCGCGGATTTGTTCAGTTCATCCGCCATTTCCTGCGCACGCTGTGCGACGGTTTCGAGCACCTCGGGGCCGTACAAAAACTGACTGCCTACCACAAACCAAAATTCATACTCTTTTAACTGCATATTTTACACCTCGTTGTAAATTGAGATTCTTCGCTACGCTCAGAATGACAAAGTTGGTTGTTCTTTTGCGATTCTTCGCTACGCGCAGAATGACAAAGTAATTTTTATAAATTTTCCACGGCGGCTTGTTCGACGGCAAGCCCCGCTTTGTATCTTGTCATATACTGATTAAACCCGTCAACATCGGATGTATCGGGTGTGACGGTTATACCCTTGTTTTTGCCGAAAACTTTATTGTCGAGGTACGCTTCCAGCGTTTCGCCCTCGTCTTTATTGCGCATATATAAAGCCAGCAATGCGATGCCCCACGCGCCGCCCTCGCCTGCGGTTTCCATGACGGAAACAGGCACATTCAAAGCCCCTGCCATCAGTTTTTGCCCTACAAGCGGTGTTTTAAACAAGCCGCCGTGGCCCAAAAGGCGGTTTAGGGTAATATTTTCCTTTTGGAACAGAATATCCATACCCAAACGAAGTGTTGCCATCGCGGAAAAAATCTGATTGCGCATAAAATTCGCAAGGGTGAAGTTTGCATCGGGCAATCTGACAAACAGCGGTCTGCCCTCGGCAGTATCGGTCACGGGTTCGCCCGAATAATAGTTAAACCCGATAAGGCCCCCGCAATCTGCATCGCCTTGTAAGGCGAAATCATACAGCATATCGTAAAGCGCGGGTTTCGGAAGTTCTGCCCCCGCATTTTTGAGCACTTCGGAGAATAACCGTACCCACGCATCAAGGTCAGAGGTACAGGTATTGCAATGTACCATCGCGACAGGCGCGCCTGTGGGCGTTGCCACCATATCAATTTCCGTGTAAACGGTAGAAAGCGGTTTGTCGAGCACTGCCATCAAGAAAATGGAAGTCCCCGCCGAAACATTGCCCGTTAAGGGTGCAACGCTGTTTGTAGCCACCATACCCGTGCCCGCGTCACCCTCGGGCGGACAAAGAGGAATACCGCTTTCAAGGTCGCCTGTGGGGTCAAGTAAAAGCGCACCCTCTTCTGTAAGCGTGCCCGCATTTTCGCCTGCAAGCAAAATTTTCGGGAGAATATTCATAAGTTTCCACGGGTATTGCCTGCTTTCAATCAAGCGGTCAAAATCGGACACCATTTTTTCGTCATAGCAATTCTTCTCGCTGTCCACAGGGAACATACCCGCCGCTTCGCCGACGCCGATGACCTTTTCACCCGTCAGGCGCCAATGGACATACCCTTCAAGGGTGGTGAGAAACGCAATGTCTTTTACATGGCTTTCACCGTTTAAAATCGCCTGATACAAATGGGCGATGCTCCAACGCTGGGGAATATTAAACCGAAAAAGGTCTGTAAGCTCCGCCGCCGCTTTTTCGGTGATGGTATTGCGCCAAGTGCGAAACTCCGCAAGTTGGCCGCCGTCTTTATCGAAGGGTAAATACCCGTGCATCATAGCAGAAATCCCGATACTGCCGATTTTCTTTAAAGTTACGCCGTACTTCTCCTGCACCGCTTGTTTGACTGCGCTGTATGCCCCGCGCAAGCCTTCCCACACAAGCGAAAGCGGATAGGTCCAAATCCCGTCGGAAAGCCTGTTTTCCCAATCAAAACTTCCTTGGGCGAGTACCTTACAATCTGCGCCGATTAACACCGCTTTGATGCGTGTAGAGCCGAACTCCACGCCGAGCGCGGTTTCGCCGTTTTGAATTGCGGCGCATATGGTCTGTCTTTCCAATAGAGCACCTCCGAATAAAATATGTATCGGTTTAATCATAGCGTAATTCTTTCGTTTTTGCAATGCTTTTTCGCTTGATTTTCAGCCGAGTCTGTTTTTCTTTACAAGATTTTTGCTTCGTGATATACTGATGTTGTCAGGAGATTGCAAGGGGGAGAATTTCTTTGAAGCAAACGCAAAAATCACAAATCAGCAAAGAAAAAATAATGGCAACCGCAATTACCGAATTCAGCACATACGGCTATGCAGGTGCGTCGATTAACCGCATTTGTCAAAACGGCGGCATTTCCAAGGGCAGACTGTATCATCATTTTGCCGGCAAGGCGGAAATCTATTTCAAAACGGTTGCGTATTGCTACGAAACCTTTGCAGAACATATGCAGCAATTTGAAATCAACAAGCAGGCGGATTTGGAATATAATTTGGCATCGCTTTACAGTTTATTCCGTCAGTTTTGGGAGAAAAATCCCGCAATGCTGAATTTATTTATCGAATCCCGCACCCTGCCGCCGCCCGAAATGCGCACAGAGTTAATGCAGGTGCGCGCACAGTTTTTTAACAATGCCGTCAAGGAA
This sequence comes from uncultured Ruminococcus sp., assembly GCA_946055445.1. GTDB lineage: Bacteria > Bacillota > Clostridia > Oscillospirales > Acutalibacteraceae > Fimenecus. Next base: position 3,713 of record CAMGGF010000017.1, read on the forward strand.
AAACTCCGCGAAATCGTGCGGCATCACTTCCCGAATGATGAAAATCGGCAACGCGTATTGGAAGGGTGGTTTTTCACGGCAATTGATTACATTACCACCAGTATCAGAACGCCGAACATTCATCCGCAAACCGACCTTATGGGCTACATTGACGCACAAAACGAACAGTTTCAAACGGCTATACACATATTCTTATACGGTTGTTTAAGTCTGTAATGCATCTGTATACAGAAATGCACCCCGTCAAGAATCCTTGACGGGGTGCAGTTTTACTTTTCGGTTTTACGCCTTGGCAATCGCCTGTAATTTTTCGTTGATTTCGGCTTCTAACCCCTCGGGGAGTTTATCGCCCGCCGCGCACAGTAACTGATGCGCCGTTAAACCGCCGAAAATGGACAGCATACCCTCGCCTACGGGCATACCGAGTTTGTCGGACAGCGTTTGCAGCAATTCCAAAAGCACGGCTTTGGCAAAGGCATTCCCGAGCAAAGATTCAATGGTATCGTATACCGAATACGCACCGTTCTCTGCGGGCAGTGTTTTCTCCTCGGCGGGAATATCGGCACCCGGGCACGGAATTTGCTGTAACACGGCGTTGGCAACGGGCAAAAGGCTCTGCGGCACGCGCGCGCCCGCCATAGAGAACACCTTTTCCACCGTGAAGTTTTTAATCATGGAGAGCATCCCTTTGCCGATGCTCATATTCATTTCTTTTGCGACAAAATCAATCGCTCCTGCAATCAATTTTTCGCCCGCAGGCGTTTTCATCAAATCGCCTAATTTATCGTGCACGGACAAATAGCCGTCACGGAAGGTCATTTCCATTTGGCTTTCCTCACTGCCTTCAAACCAGTTTTTCGCACCTTCACCCGCTTTGCCGCCGGCAAGTTCGTAATCGGGATTGGGCTCTGCCACACGGCGCAAAGTCATTTCGTCGGATACATTGCCCGAAACGGCTTTTACGGTGTTTTCGCCGTCTTGCAGTGCCACATTTTCAAAGGTAAATACCTTACTGCCCGAAAGCGTGCCGACTGCTTCGCCGTTCACAAAGAGCGTGACGCTCTCGCAGTTGGAATACACCTTAACGGTGACGGTTTCGGTCGGTCTGTCTACATAGCGGCGCGAGCAAAGATGCACAAACGGCGCGGTCGTCCAATAGGCTTTGTAAATGTAGAAACTGTCTTTTTTGGTTTTGCGGTCAAAGGTGACAAGACCTTTGTTGTTCCTCCCCTTTACGCCGCCCTCGTCACGCATATCACTTGCGAAGTCAAACATATTCCAAACATGCGTACTCCAAAGATAAGGGCGTGCCTGGAAAGTTTCCAGCATTTTTTCGTGGTAATACGCTTGGTATTCCTCGGAATAATCCTGCACCTGCGGGTGGTCATTGTGGTATTTCAAAATGCCCTCGCACCCGTATTCCGACACGCCGAGGCAAATATCGGGATGCATTTGGTGAAATTCGTCGAGCCACGGGCCGTTATCCGCGACATCGCCGATATACCAACCGAAATAGTGGTTATAGGACACCAAATCGGTGATTTCGTTCATTTTGCTGTCCATTTCGACCACAGACAGTTGTGCCATCGTGGTCGGGCGGGTTTTGTCGAGTTCGTGGCATAAATCGTTGAGCATATGGAGATTGTCAAACAAACTCGGCACTTCACCGCCGATGGTGATTTCGTTGGCAATGCCCCAGCAGACGATAGACGGGTGGTTATAATTTTGCAAGACCAGTTCTTTCATTTGCGAGGCGGTGTTTTCGCGGGCGGCTTCGTTATCCATAAAATTGGAAATAAACGGGATTTCCGCCCAGACAATCATACCGTATTCATCGCACAAATCGTAGAAAGTACCGCTATGTTGATAATGTGCCAAACGAATGGTGTTTGCGCCGACCTCGGCGATAAGTTCCATATCTTCACGGTGCTCTTTTTCGGTGATTGCCCAGCCCATATCCAAACGGTCCTGATGGCGGGAAACACCATGGAGCGCATACGGTTTGCCGTTTAAGAAAAAGCCTTTTTCGGGGTCCACCGAGAATGTACGCACGCCGAAACGCTGGGAGACTTCGTCAAGCACAAAGCCGTCGGCATCCATAAGTTCGGCGGTGACGGTGTAAAGATAGGGGTCAATTCTGCCGTTCCACAAATGCGGATTTGCAAAATGCACAGTCGCAGAACACTGTTTTGCGGCGTCGGTTTCTGCAATTTCGCCACCCACGGTAAAGCGCACTTTCTGCCCCGCTTTGGGATTGGCAATATACGCGTCAATTATGATATCGGCACTGCCGTCGTCATGCACTTTCGGCGTAACGGCAACGCCGGGCGTGCCGTAATACTCCAAATCAAAATGCGAGTGCGGCACGGTAATCAAATTCACGCCGCGGTACAGTCCGCCGAAAAAGGTAAAGTCCGCCGTTTGCGGGTAAACCTCTTTGTTTTCGCTGTTGTCGCAAAGCACCGCGAGTTTCAGTTTGCCGAAATGAATACGGTCGGTCACATCACAGCGGAAGGTAGAAAAGCCGCCTTTATGCGTGGCAACCTCTTTGCCGTTTGCAAACACTTTACAAATCGAGTTTGCGCCCAAAAATTCCAAATACACGCGTTCGTTTTTTGCGGGTTTCACGGCAACGGTGCGGGTATACCAACTCGCACAGCGCGCATAATCGAAACCGCCGTCCTGCCCGTCAAGCGCATTCCAAGTGTGCGGCAAGGTAACGCTTTCAAAATCACGGCCTGCCTTTTTCGGCGCGCGGGAAGCGGCGTCTACATCTTGTTTAAAATACCAACCTTCGGTAAGCGGAATGGTTTTTCTCATTTTTCATACCTGCCTTTACATGTTCTCCTTTATATTTTAGCACAAACGGCGAAGAAATACAACGAAAAAAATCGACCGAAAGGCAAATGCCTCTCGGTCGGTGAAACGAAATTTTTGATTATTTGAGGTTTGCTTTGAGGGTTTCGAGTTCCGCGGCCAGTTCTTTCGGCAGTTTGTCACCGAATTTTGCGTAGAATTCCGCGATGCCTTCGGCTTCTTTTGCCCACAGGTCTTTATCTACATCGAGAATGCTTTCGAGAGATTCGAGGCTGACCTCACCTTCCAAGCCTTCAATGTTGATGTCTTTTGCATAGGGAAGATAACCGATTGCGGTTTCCTGTGCATCCACTTCACCGTCACAGCGTTTGAGAATCCACTCAAGCACACGCAGGTTGTCGCCGAAACCGGGCCACATAAAGTTGCCTTCGTCGTCTTTTCTGAACCAGTTGACATTGAAGATTTTCGGCGCTTTTTCGGGGTCAAGGGTTTCGCCGATTTCAATCCAATGTTTCCAGTAGTCACCCATATTGTAGCCGCAGAACGGAAGCATTGCCATCGGGTCACGGCGGACAACGCCGACCGCACCTGCCGCCGCAGCGGTGGTTTCAGACGCCATAATCGAGCCGACGAACACACCGTGGTTCCAATCTCTTGACTGATACACAAGGGGTGCGAGTTTTGCGCGTCTGCCGCCGAACACGAATGCCGAAATCGGCACGCCCTGCGGATTTTCAAATTCGGAACTGATGCACGGGCAGTTGACTGCGGGCGCGGTGAAACGGGAGTTCGGATGCGCGAGGTTTTTGCCCTCGGCTTTCCATTCTACGCCGTTTGTTTTGATGCCGGTCCACTCTTCTGCGTTGACGGGCGGGTTCTTGTCAAGACCTTCCCACCAAACGGTGTTGTTATCGAGATTCAGGGCAACATTGGTGAAGATTGTACCTTTTTTGGTAGAAGCAAGCGCGTTGGGATTGGATTTTTCGTTGGTGCCGGGCGCCACGCCGAAGAAACCGTTTTCGGGGTTGATGGCGTAGAGTCTGCCGTCCTCACCTTTGCGAATCCAGGAAATATCGTCGCCGACACACCAAACTTTATAGCCTTTTGCTCTGTACCCCTCGGGCGGAATAAGCATAGCAAGGTTGGTTTTGCCGCAGGCAGACGGGAATGCCGCGCAGATGTATTTGACTTCGCCTTTCGGATTTTCAATGCCGAGAATGAGCATATGCTCAGCCTGCCAGCCTTCGTTTTTGCCCTGATAAGAAGCGATACGAAGCGCGAAGCACTTTTTGCCGAGCAAAACATTGCCGCCGTAAGCGGAGTTGACGGAGATAATGGTGTTATCTTCGGGGAACTGGCAAATCCAGCGGTTTTCGGGGTCTACATTGCATTTGCAGTGCATACCGCGCACCCAGTCGTTGCTGTCGCCGAGCACATCCATAACCTTTTTACCGACGCGTGTCATAATTGCCATATTGAGCACAACATAGATAGAGTCGGTGATTTCAATACCGACTTTGGCAAGCGGCGAGCCGACAGGGCCCATCGAATAGGGAATGACATACATCGTTCTGCCCTTGTACGCGTCGCGGGCAATATCATACAGCATTTTATATGCTTTTTCGGGGTCCATCCAATGGTTGGTGGGGCCTGCGTCTTCTTCCTTTTTCGAGCAAATTAAAGTTCTGTCCTCCACACGCGCAACATCGTTGGGGGCAGTTCTGTGATAATAGCAACCGGGGAGTAAATCCTCGTTCAGTTTCAGTATTTCGCCGCTTTCGCACGCTTCCTTGCGAAGCGCTTCAAGTTGTTCTTCCGAACCGTCAATCCAAACAATTTTTTCCGGCTTTAAAAGGTCAACCTTTTCGTCGAGCCAGGACAAAATGCTTTTGTTCTGTGTCAATGCTGCCATAGTACATTCTCCTTACTTTCAATCCGATAAAACGGATATAATTTTGCATAATTGAAAACGGAAAAATTCAAAATCCCTAAATTCCTCCATTTTGCAATATTATAGTCTATTTTGCCGAAAAATGCAACAATGAAAATGTTAATTTTTTGTCAATTCTGCGTTGCTTTTTAATTCAGTTTGACGAAAATTTCGCGGTGAAATTCGCATATTGTATATATACACCGTTAATTTTCCGCAATCGGCATTGTGGCGCAGGCGTTCAAATCCATACCGGCGCGTTTGCCCGCTTTGTATTCGTAATATCCCTGTGCGCCGACCATTGCGGCATTGTCCCCGCACAGTGACAACTCGGGCAGATACAGCCGTATATTTTTTTGTTTTGCAAGATGGCTTACGCGTGCACGCAAAACGGAATTTGCGCTCACGCCGCCCGCAAGCACCAATTTGTCGGTTTCGGGATACAACTCCAACGCTTTTTCGGTGTGGGAAATCAGTGAATCCACCACCGCATGCAAAAACGAGGCGCCGAGATCCGCCTTTTCAATAGTTTCCCCTCTTTGTTCCCCATTATGTATGGTATTGAGCACCGCCGTTTTCATTCCCGAAAAACTGAAATCCAACGGACTGCCGTCCACACGGGGTTTGGGGAACTTATATACAGTCGGGTCGCCTGTTTTGGCGAGTTTGTCAAGATTGACGCCGCCCGGATACGAAAGCCCCATTGCACGGGCGGCTTTGTCCAACGCCTCGCCCGCCGCGTCATCGCGCGTTCTGCCCAAAACCTCAAAATCCGTATAGTCTTTGACGCGCACCAACAGCGTGTTGCCGCCCGACACCACCAAGCACAAAAACGGCGGCTCTAAATCGGGGTGGGTAATGTAATTCGCCGCGATATGCGAACGCAAATGGTGCACGGGCACAAGCGGCTTGCCGCTGCCGAGCGCCAACCCTTTTGCGTAATTCACGCCGACAAGCAACGCGCCGATAAGCCCCGGCGCATAAGTGACGGCGATTGCGTCGATATCATCTATTGTGCAATCGGCTTTCAAAAGCGCCTCGTCGCACACGGTGCAAATCGACTCGGTATGCATACGCGATGCAATTTCGGGCACTACCCCTCCGAATAGTTTATGCTGTTCAATTTGCGTTGCGACAACCGAAGAAAGCACCGTTCTGCCGTTTTCTACCACGGCGGCGGCGGTTTCATCGCAGGAACTTTCAAATGCAAGTATTTTCATTGCGTTCACATCCGTTTTCGAGGATTTCACAGAATTACGGTTCAAAAAATCCGAAATCAAAGTTAGTATACCACAGAAGCAAACAGATTGCAACGCGGCGCGAAAAAACGGATGGCTTATTTTGCAGGGCGGTTTTTCTGTCCGTATTTTTGGACATTGCGCCTGCCGTATTGCGTTTTCTTTGCCGTTTCCTGTATTTTCCCGTTGACATAAGAACATTTGTTCTGTATAATGGAATCGCTTAATAGAACAAATGTTCGTATTTGGAGATGAAACCGTGGAACGCGTCATTTTGCACAGTGATATTAACAACTGTTATGCTTCGATTGAATGTTTATATGATGAAACCTTGCGCGGCAAGGCGGTGGCGGTGGCGGGCTCTGTCGAGGCACGGCACGGCATTGTATTGGCGAAATCCGAGCAGGCAAAGCGTTACGGCGTGAAAACGGGAGATCCCGTTTGGCAGGCGCAAAGGAAATGCCGCGATTTGATCATTGTACCGCCGCATTTCGACCGCTATATGCAGTATTCGGAATCGGTGCGCGATATTTACCGCCGCTACACCGATGAAATCGAGCCGTTTGGTTTGGACGAGGCGTGGTTAGATGTCACCGGCTCGCAAGGCTTGTTTGGCAACGGCGTGCAAATCGCCAACGACATTCGTGCGCACATTACAAAAGAATTGGGGCTGACGGTATCGGTCGGCGTATCCTTCAACAAAGTGTTCGCCAAACTCGGCTCGGATATGAAAAAGCCCGACGCCGTAACCGAAATTACAAAGCGGGATTTCCGTGAAAAAATTTGGAATTTGCCCGCCGCGGATATGCTCGGCTGCGGGCGCGCCACCGTGCAAACGCTTGAAAAATACGGGATACACACCATCGGGCAACTCGCCGCCTGTGATGTGCGGTTTTTGAAAACCGTTTTCGGCAAGGGCGGCGAAGAACTTTGGCGGTATGCAAACGGATTGGATGTGTCGCGCGTGTGCCCTGACGGATTTTCGCCCGTTTCCAAAAGCATCGGGCACGGGGCAACCTGTGTGCGGGATTTACAAACGCCGCGCGAGGTTTGGCTTGTGATGCTGTCGCTGTCGCAGGAAATCGGCAGGCGGCTGTTCGCAGAGCACTTGGCGGCAACAGCGGTGCAAATCAGCGTAAAAAACAACGCGCTGTTTGTGCGGCAATACCAGCACCCGCTGCCGTTGCCGACGCAAAGCGCATTCGAACTCGCGCAGTCTGCCTTTTCGCTGTTTCAATCCGTCTACCGCTGGGAGTTGCCCGTGCGCGCCGTGACGGTACGGGCAATTTCGCTGACGGATGCCGCCGCCCCCGTACAAACCGATTTGTTTTCGGATTTTGCCCGCCACGAGCAACAGGAAAAATTAGATACGGCGGTGCGCATCATTCGAAAACGGTACGGCAAAAACAGCATTTTCAACGCCTGCCTTTTATGTGAAACCGCCATTCCGCACACCGCGCCCGAGCACGCGGTATTGCCGGGTATGATGTATAAATAAAACGGTTTAAAAATGCACAAAATTCCAAAGGGAACGCCTAAAATGCTGTGCATTTGGGATAATATTTCGAAAGACAAAAAAAGCCGCTTGCTATTTGACAAAAATCGGAATATGATGTATATGAGGAAGATTTAGTACTTCTGATTTCACGCTTTTTTTGCAAAGGATGATACAATGCGTAAAACGAAAATTATTTGCACGGTGGGCCCCGCGACGGACAAGCCCGAAGTTTTGGAAAATATGATGCGCGCAGGTATGAATGTGGCGCGGTTTAATTTTTCGCACGGCGATTACCAAGTGCACAAAACCCGTTTTCAGGCGGTGGTTGCCGCACGCGAAAAATTGGGGTTGCCCGTTGCGACGATGCTCGATACAAAAGGCCCTGAAATTCGGTTAGGTGTTTTCAAAGACCACAAGCCGGTTGAAATTTTTTCGGGTGACGAATACACCCTGACCACGCGCGATGTGGTTTGCGACAACAAGATTGCCTCCGTTTCCTTTCGGGAATTGCCGCACGATGTCACGGTCGGCACGGAAATACGCATCAATGACGGTTTGGTTTCGATGACGGTCAACAGTCTAACCGACACCGATATGCTTTGCACCGTGACGGACGGCGGCATACTTTCCGACCGCAAGGGCGTAAATGTGCCCGGTGTGGAATTGTCCATGCCCTATCTTTCCGAGCAGGATATGTCCGATTTGGAATTCGGTGCGAAAACAGGGTTTGACTATATTGCCGCTTCGTTTGTACGCACGGCGGCGGATATTGCGTATCTCCGCAAATTCACAAACGCGCTCGGCTGGCGCACGGTACGCATTATTGCGAAAATCGAAAATATGGACGGCGTGCGAAACATTGACGAGATTATTGAAGAAGCCGACGGCGTCATGGTTGCACGCGGCGATATGGGGGTGGAAATCCCGTTCGAGATGATTCCTTCCATTCAGAAAAAGATTATTAAAAAGGCATATCGCGCAGGCAAGCAGGTCATCACCGCCACGCAGATGTTGGAGTCAATGATTACCAATCCCCGCCCCACCCGTGCGGAAATCACCGATGTTGCCAACGCCATTTATGACGGCACCTCGGCGATTATGCTGTCGGGTGAAACTGCGGCAGGCGCACACCCGGTAGAGTCGGTCGAAACGATGTCGCGTATTGCCGAAAGCACCGAAGGGCAAATTGACTATGTTACGCATTTCAACAATGCCGCCGCAGAAACCAAACGCCGCATAACCGACGCCATTTCCCACGCGACCGTAACCACCGCGCACGACCTCGGCGCAAAAGCGATTATCACCGTTACGAAAAGCGGCTCGACCGCGCGTATGATTTCAAAACACCGCCCGCAATCGATGATTATCGGTTGCACTACCGACGAAACCATTTGCCGACAGATGAATTTGTCTTGGGGCGTTGTGCCGCTGATGTGTGACGAAAAGCAAAACACCGACGAATTGTTCTCGCACGCGTTGGAAATCGCCCGCAAAAACGGACTGATTTCAAAGGGCGATGTTGTGGTCATTACCGCGGGCATTCCCTTGGGCATTTCGGGCACAACGAATATGCTGAAAGTCGAACAGTTATAAAGGTTCATCGGAAAGGAATGTGTAAATATGCTGTTACTGGAATATCCCAAATGCACCACCTGTCAAAAAGCAAAGAAATGGTTAGATGACAACAATTTTGTATATGAAACGCGCCACATCAAAGAAGAAAACCCGACCTATGCCGAATTAAAGGCGTGGCACGCACAAAGCGGATTACCGCTGAAAAAGTTTTTTAATACAAGCGGGCTTTTGTATAAATCTATGCAGTTAAAAGACAAATTGCCTACGATGACCGAGGAAGAACAACTCCGCTTGCTTGCTACGGACGGTATGCTTGTCAAGCGCCCCCTGCT